>JAIVHP010000097.1 GCA_020201045.1 Flavobacteriales bacterium | reverse complement strand
GTGTTGAAGATTGGAGCGCAAATTCTCCAATAGCGGTTCAATCCAGAAATCCAAAACCCATCTTTTGACTTCTTCCATTTTTTCACTTTCCACTTTCCACTATTCACTATTCGTGAACCTATTTCAGGAAGTGTCACCTTTCCACTTTTTCCATTCCACCGCAACTTGAGTCGTTCCCCCTTTGGCCGTGTCTGTCTTAAGCTGAACCTTTCAAATATTTATTAAAGTATCCAGATCCGGTAGCCTTGGCAAATAGCTGAGTAGGCTTGAGTGTGATAGTATCTGTCATCTGCTGATTTCATTGTTTTATTATCAAACATTAGATTGTTATATTATAGAACATTCATTAACTTTGTATCATATAACACTGAATATCTGAACATGTCGAACAAACTGTCGCAAAATATAATTGGTCAGCGATTGGCAAACCTTCGTAAAACCCGCGGTTTTTCGCAAGCGGACTTGGCGAAGGCTGTTCAGATTTCAAGGTCTTCTGTAACGCAAATTGAGTTGGGTAATAGAAGCGTAAATATTATAGAATTACAGCGGCTATCCATGGTGCTGGGATTTTCATTGGATGATTTTGTTTCGGGCGACTTCGGTATGGATCAAGATGTCGAAGGTGCCGTTATCAAAGAATCTGATGCCGAAAGGATTTCAGTTCCATCAATGAAGACTGACAAGTTTAAGAATGTATTGCTATACATCCTTGAAAAGTGCGCTGGCAAGCCAAATGTTGGGGAGACCGTACTTTATAAGCTACTGTATTTTTCAGATTTTAATTATTACGAATTGTATGAGAATCACTTGACTGGGGCTACGTATAGAAAGCTTCCTTTCGGACCTGTTCCCCAGAAATTAGATGCTATCCTTCGGCAAATGATTACCGGCAATCAGTTAAAAAGGGTGAAAACCGAATATCACGGATACCCACAAATACGGTATCTGCCATTAGAAAAGGCGAACCTTACAGAGTTGAGAGCAAGCGAGAAAGATGTGATTGACCGGGTAATTGAGCAATTTAGCGATTGGTCGGCCACAGCAATTAGCGATTTTTCTCATAAGGATATCCCCTGGCAGGCATCGAGGGAAGGAGAAGATATCGACTATGAGCTTGCATTTTACAGAGAAGCACCGTTTTCTGTCAGGAATTACGGGGAAGAAATAGAGGGAGATGGAATTTGATGAACTCGATGCCTACAAGAAAGATCTCAAGAAACTTCTCAAAAAATACAGAACACTTAAAAGTGACATTGAAACGGTTAAAAAGGTGTTAAAAATTAAACCGGAAGCACGTCCGCCGTTCAGTTTTCAAATTCAGGGATTGGAATTAGAAACATGTGTCATCAAAGTAAAAAAGATAGCTTGCAGGTCTCTAAAAGGAAGGGGCGTGTATTCGGGGCTAAGACTTATTTATGCTCATTTTGAAGAAACTCAGAAAATCGTTTTTATCGAGCTATATCACAAAAATGACAAAGCGAATGAAGACAGAGATCGAATAAGGAAGAATTTTAAGTAATGAGTAATCGGCTTTGGAGTTTGGAAAACGGTATCAGCTCCGCAGGGTTTACCTTCAGTGAGAACGCTGCGCTTAGTTGCTTATACTTCGCTTTTGGCCTTAACGATCTCTTATCGAAAGGTCTCAACGAATTGCTTCATCCTCCCACAAGTATAAGAATTTAACGGCTATTCAGGAAGATCGGTAAACAAGGACTAATAAGAAAGCCCGAGAGCAAGCCATCGAGGCCGGTTTACCTAACGTAGGCAGGCTTACCTTCCGAAGGTATGGTAGGCAAGCTTGCTCTCGAACATTCTGGCTCAGCCACTTGAGAGTATTGACAGACTCTATTTAGAATTGTAGGGGGCTATGAACAGGAATTAATTCGCGCTTGCTGTTTAGCCTCGACCAAGATTGACTCATCAACCGCTACCCGGTTCACAACACCCCTGGTTTAGAAAAAAGAATTTTTCTGTATTGGTCGCCCTCCAATGAGTCGGTAAAAAAGTGCCGTCATCGGGTGAACTGCACTTTATCGCCCGCCACCTTTTGACTCAGCCGGGAAGTAGCGTATTCCGATAATTGCAAGACTCTGGGATATCCACCGGAAACCTGGCAGTCATTCATTAAAACAATCAGTGTTCCCGATGGGGTAAGTTGCACCGTCCCGGGCAACACAGATGATGTAAGGATGTGATCCAAATTGTTTTCAATCGGCTCATTCAAACGGTAGCCCACCCGGTTCTGGTCGGCAGAAAGGGTAAAGGGTTCGAATAAGCGCAGTTTCTGTTTTTCGTTCAACTGATCAAATTCGGGGCCTGGAAAACAAGGCAATTCTGCGGAATTGAAATGCTCTACCGGCATCCTGATTCTCGCATATTTTGTTTCCGTATATTCTTCCTGTTTCAAAATTTCCAACTCATCTCCTTTTTCCAATCGCTCTCTGGTAATTCCTTTTGAAAAACTTCGGCTCTTCAGCACCCTGTCGGTCTGAACCCCTCCCTGAACAGCCAAATAAGTTATGGCTCCATAATTCCGTTTCCCGAAGGATAAAACTGCAGTCGCTTCAGCGTTATAAAGGCGATTCATTCCGATGGGATCTCCATCTAGTGTAGGAGAAAAATCACCTCCTGTCAAACAAAAAATTGTCGTTTCCATAAATTGAAACTTTCCCTGTCCAAAAGTAATTTCGATGACTGCATCGGTTGTTTTTCCACCCACAATGGCTTTTCCGAATTCTGCAGCATAAGCGTCTATTGCGCCGGCAAGAGGTACGCCCAATTTCGCAAAACCAAACCGCCCCTGATCCTGAATGGTATTGTAAATTCCGGGGTGGAGCACTTTGATCATATTGCTTGAGATTTGAGCATGAAGTTTCCGTCTTGCTCTTCCTCCATTATTTGATGGTAACTATCCTTATCAATCGGCCGAAATTTAATTCGATCGCCTGCGCTGGCAAAGCAAGGTTGCGGCTTGGATATGTCGAAAAAGTCGATTGGCGATCTCCCCAAAATATTCCATCCACCGGCAGAATCGTTTGGATATACGCCTGTTTGCGATCCGCCAATCCCCACTGAACCTTTGGCCACCCGCAATCTGGGAATCGCTTTCCTTGGTACGTGAATTTTTTCGTTCAATCCACCCAGATATAAGAAACCGGGCTGGAATCCGATGAAATAAATCAAGTAATCAGGCGCACTGTGGAATTGGATTACTTCATCGACGGTGAGCTCTTTCGCGCTGGCAATTTCATCCAGATCGATACCAAAGTCCAAATCGTAACACACGGGTATCTGCCAGCACTTCGACGCTTGGTCTTCGCGCTTCTTCTTCACTTTGTAGCGATCTCTCAATTCAGCTACTTCAACTTCAAAATCAATCTCGCAATCATAGCGAATGGTAAGCGCGTTGTATGTGATCACTGTATCCACAATACCGCGACTCTTGTCAACGCTCTTTTCAAAAGCGACAATATCGCGAATGATCGTTTCTTCAATTTTTGAAGGCCACTCCATCAAAATGGTCGATTCTCCAAAGGGTTTGTATGTCGGCTTGTATTTACTCAATTGAAGTTTTTTATCGGTTTCTTAAAAACATTCAGAAGTGCTGACTACTCAATTTGATTAAAATGATTCATGCAATTTTTTCAAGATTTCAACTGCATTTTCATTGTCACCATGCACGCAGAATGTCTGTGCTCTAATATGCAATTCGTCACCTTGAATAGTTTTCACCTTAGACTCCTCGAACATTCGCTTTACGTGGCTAAGAACGGTATCCTTATCCGATATAATAGCTTGCGGCGCTGCCCTAGATACCAAACTTAAATCGGCGTTGTAATTCCGATCTGCAAATGCTTCGTATACAATCTCAATTCCATGTTCTCGAGCTACTTTTTCAATCTTTGAATTGTAAGGTACATAGCATTTCACATCTTTAAAAATACGCTTAACAACTCGCGCTGCAAGTGTGGCTTTTTCTTCATCTCCAGCAATGAGATTATACAAGGCTCCATGCGCTTTAAAATGGTGAATGGTGGCATTTTGAAGAGCTGCCCGCTCCATAAAAAGCAATAGTTGTTGTTCCAGGCTTTGCTCTAATTCAAGATGAGATAGGTCCATGGCCACACGACCGAAATTTTCGCGGTCTGGAAACGACGGATGAGCCCCGATTTTTACCTGGTGCTCCACAGCCAGGCCAATTACCTTGTCCATTGTATCGACCGATCCCGCATGTCCACCACAAGCTATATTGCAGGAAGAGAGATAGGGCATCAGCAAATGCTCATTATCCAGGCCTTCACCAAGGTCGCAGTTCAAATCGATTTTCAAATGCTTCATTTTATGAGACAAATCTACGCATCGGGAATCAGCTAAGTTTACCTTAGGTGAGAACGCTACACTTCGTTGCTTCTGTTCCGCTTTTGGCCATAAAAATCTCTTATCGCTTAGTCTCAACGAAATGCATCGCCCTCCCACGAGTATAAGAATTTAGCGGCTATTCAGGAAGGTCGGTAAACAGGGGCTATTATGAAAGTCCGATCAAACGGGCTTATTTTATGTCGAATTTTGAAGATAAAGATGGTTGTGCAACCTGCCTACAGCTGATCAGCTACCGGTGTTGGCAGCGGTATTTTAATTATTATGGGTGGATTAGCAAGAATTTGTAAAATGTATGGCTCAATGGAAGTGAGTGATTCAAACGGTAAAAAGGTTACTTGGTTATGGGATTATGCAAACGACAAACCAAAACAGGATTGAACTTCGCTCTTGCTCTGGCAGCTTCATGATGTCCTGAAAACGTTGCAGCATTTTTTTGTCTTTAAATAGTTCGGCATCTTCGGTTTTGATGAATTCACTAAATTTGAT
>JAIVHP010000096.1 GCA_020201045.1 Flavobacteriales bacterium | reverse complement strand
GTTTAAACAAATATCTTTTTAGGATTACCCGTTTAGGCCGCAAGTTTAAGAAAGGATTTTCAGGAAAGTAGTGCGTGATTCACACGGATACCTGGGCTCCACCGCATAGTGGAGCTTAAGCGTCGGCGTGAACTATAGAGATATAGCGCATTTCACGCAGAGTTCGCAGAGTGATTCGCAGGGTTCGCAGAGCCCCCTCCGCCATCCGGCGGAGTTCAAGCATCCGCCCTTCAGCGGAGCTCAAGCGTCGGTGCTTTTTTCTATTACTTTCTATGCGGACCAGGTTTAGTTTTGCAGAGCGCAGAGCCAAACACTAGAATTCTCTTCTAAGGTCTCGTGCGTGCAATCGGATCAAAACCTTGTTCGCGATTTAAATGGGTAACCCGATATCCTCTTTTTCACAGGTATCTGCCGGCAGATAGGGCGGTAGATGACTTCTCATTATTTAACCTAAAGTAATCACAATGAAATACATGTTGGTATTATGGCTCATTTTTGGATGCACATTTACGTGCCTTTCCCAGGATGTAGTCGTAATGGACCGAGAAACAAAAAAGCCTCTTTCGGGCGTTACGCTGGTGAGTCAGAACCCAAAAGAATCTGCCTTTACAAATTCTGAGGGGAAGGCGGGAATATCGAACTTCCGCGGATCGGAAGCCATTCAGATTCGGTTCCTCGGCTATAAAACGCTCACCCGGAGCTACAGCCAAATAGAAGACCTGGGCTTTAAACTCGAGATGGAGCCGACGCGAATGAGCCTTGATCAGGTCGTGATTTCCGCTACCAAATGGCGGCAATCGTCGGGGAATGTTCCGTCGAAAATCACCACCATCTCCACGGAAGAAGTCGCCTTGCAAAACCCGCAAACCGCAGCCGACCTTTTGGGGGTATCGGGAAAGGTATTCGTTCAGAAAAGTCAGCAAGGCGGCGGCAGCCCCATGATTCGCGGGTTTGCCACCAACAGGCTTGTCTACACCATTGATGGGGTGCGGATGAATACGGCGATATTCAGAGGCGGAAACATCCAAAATGTCATCAACCTGGACCCTTTTGCCACCGAAAGCACCGAAGTGCTGTTTGGCCCCGGATCGGTTATTTACGGTAGCGACGCCATAGGCGGAGTGATGAGTTTTCAAACCCTTACGCCGACGTTTTCGCTTAGCGACAAACCGCTGGTGACGGGCAAAGCAGTAACCCGCTACGCTTCGGCAAACAAGGAAAAAACCGGGCACATCGACGTGAATGTCGGATGGAAGAAGTGGGCTATGGTCACGAGTTTCAGCTCATGGGATTACGACCACCTGCGGCAGGGAAGCCACGGTCCAAACGACTACGTGAAGGGCTTTCACCCCGAGCGAATCGACTCTACCGATGTGATTGTAACACAAGACGACGAGCTCTTGCAAGTGCCGTCGGGCTATTCGCAAATAAACCTGATGCAAAAAGTTCGGTTTAGTCCAAATGAGAATTGGGATTTTCAATACGGGTTTCACTATTCTGAAACATCGCCATACGGACGGTACGACCGGCACAACAGAATGCGAAACGGTGCGCCGCGCTACGCCGAATGGAATTACGGGCCGCAATCGTGGATGATGAATAACTTAAACATCACGCATACCGCGAATAACGCCGTTTACGATCAAATGGCCCTTCGGCTGGCGCAGCAAACGTTTGGCGAAAGCCGCATTAGCCGCGACCTCAACCAAAACACCCGAGAAAGACGCGTAGAAGATGTGGGAGCCTATTCTGCCAACCTGGATTTCACAAAGCAAACGGGAGCCAAAAACACGATTTATTACGGTGTGGAGTACGTTCGGAATGAAGTGAAGTCGGTTGGAACAGACTGCGGCCTATGTAAACAATTCGCTGCAGGTTTCCGATAAAGTTACCCTGGATGCCGGATTGAGGTACAATCAGGTGGTTTTGGAGTCGGATTTCAGGAATAACATCGACTTCTTCCCCTTTCCATTTGCAGATGCTGAAATAAACAAAGGGGCGCTTACCGGAAGTATTGGCGGCGTATATCGCCCCCAGGCAGATTGGGCCATAAAAGTAAACTTCGGAACGGCGTTTAGAGCTCCGAATGTAGACGATGTGGGCAAAGTGTTTGATTCTGAGCAGGGCAATGTGGTGGTTCCCAATCCGGGTCTTGATCCGGAATACGCATACAACGTGGACCTGGGAATTGCCAAAGTATTTGGAGATGCGGTAAAGATTGACCTCACCGGCTACTACACCATTCTGCAAAACGCCATGGTACGCAGAGATTTTAGGCTAAACGGGCTAGACAGCATTGTGTACGACGGTACGCTGAGCCAGGTGCAGGCCATTCAAAATGCAGCCGAGGCGAGCGTTTACGGCATTCAGGCGGGCATTGATGTGAAGCTTCCATCGGGATTTAACTTCCTCACCGATTTGAATTTCCAGGTGGGTGAAGAAGAGCTAGACGATGGGTCTACGAGTACTTCGCGCCACGCAGCGCCCTTTTTTGGCGTAAGCCGCTTGCGGTATCAAAACGAAGCGCTCACCCTGGAGCTAAACGCCACCTATCAAGGGGAGCGGAGCCACAGCGACCTGGCGGTATCTGAGCGGGGAAAGGTGGAAATCTACGCCCTGGATGCCAACGGACAAACGTACGCACCGGCGTGGTACACCTTGAATTTGCGGGCAAATTACCAGCTCACGGAAGTATTTAGCGTAAGCGGTGGAGTGGAAAATCTGACCGATCAAAGGTACCGGCCGTATAGCTCTGGTCTATCCGGCGCGGGAAGGAATTTTATTCTTTCGCTGAGAGCGGAGTTTTGAGCAAGAGTTGTGAGCCTGCCTGTCAGGCAGGCAAGAGAGAGCGGTGTGGGTATGTGGGCGCATAGCGTTTTTCGGAAGGGAGTGTGAAAGTTGGAAAGTGAAAAGTTGGAAAGTTGGAAAGTTGGAAAGTCCCGAAATCCTTCAAGATTTGCGCTGCGATGGGGAAGTGAATAGGTAAAACAGCCGCAAGCTCAATAGATAGGTTTTGGGATTCTGTATTCAACCGCAATTGGTCAATACTGCGCAATAAGATTTCGGAGTTATCCTCCCCCTAACCCCCTCATGCCTGAGGCAGACAGGTCCGAAGGGGGAACGACTCCAGTTGCGGTGGAATGGGTAAAAGTGGAAAAGTGGACTCTTCCCGAAATAGGTTCACGAATAGTGAATAGTGGAAAGTGGAAAAATGGAAGAAGTCAAAAGAAATCAACCCCCACCAGATAAAAAACCTACAAGCCCCCCATAAAACGCAACACGCTCGAACACCCACACCAGCATTACTCCGCTCCCGCAGGCCTGTCCACTAGCTGGTCGTGATCGCTCCTTCGTCGCTCAGAGTTGCCCATTGCCAATTGCCCATTGCCAAATGAACCCCACCAGCTATCAAAACCACAGGCACCCACAGAGCTTCACACGCTCGAACACCCACACAGCCCTTGCCAATTGCCTATTACAAATCAACCCCCACCAGATAAAAAACCTACAAGCCCCCCATAAAACGCAACACGCTCGAACACCTACACCAGCATTACTCCGCTCCCGCAGGCCTATCCGCCGGCTGGTCGTGATCGCTCCTTCGTCGCTCAGAGTTGCCAATTGCCCATTGCCAAATGAACCCCACCAGCTATCAAAACCACAGGCACCCACAGAGCTTCACACGCTCGAACACCCACACAGCCCTTGCCAATTGCCTATTGCAAATCAACCCCCACCAGATAAAAAACCCACAAGCCCCCCATAAAACGCAACACGCTCGAACACCCACACCAAACCCCAAATTCCCCTACCTTTGCCGCAAACCGTTCCATCGCCCCGGCACAAGCCGGGGAGGAAAGTCCGGACAGTACAGCGCACCGCGCTTCCTAACGGGAAGGATCCGCCTTTGGCGGATACAGATAGTGCCACAGAGACAATACCGCCCCGAGCTCGCCTCGGGGTAAGGGTGAAAAGAGTGGGGTAAGAGCCCACAGCTCCGTCGGGCGATCGGCGGGGAAGGTAAACCTCGCGGACTGAAAGACCATGTAAACCCGGGCCTGAGGGTTGCGCGCCCAATCCGGGAGGGTAGGTCGATGGAGCTTGCCGGCGACGGCAAGCCTAGATAAATGATGGAAGCCCCGATTTTGTCGGGGTACAGAATCCGGCTTATAGGTTTTTTGGCCACCCGCCTTGTGCGGGTGGCTTTTTTATTTGTCGGCCGTCGGCAAAACTCTTCGCCGTATTTTCCGTTATTTAAGCCATGCGCACTACACTACTTCTTCTTTTATTTTTCGCCGCTATCACCCCGTCTTTTGCCCAAAACGATATCGCCGATATCGTGAATATGGATGCCTTTGTGGTGAGCGCCGGACTCGAAGATTTCGACAAAGAAGATTTTATCGCCCAAGTGGTAGAAGATACCACCTTTTACCAGGCCTTTCTTAACCTCAAGTACTTTCCCCACCGCTCTAGCGGCGATCTGCTCGTTTTTAACCGCAGTGAAGACCAAAAGGGCAGCATGTACCGCGAAGCCACACAGTTTCTATCGGTAAACGAAGAAATGTGGGTCGAAATAGAACTGGAGAAAACCAACGGGCGAATCAGAAAGCGCAACGGCTCCTGGCGCTACCTCACCGCCGAAATGTACGACGACGTGTTCTTTCCATCCGAAAAAGAGAAAGTGAGCAACCGCATCGTAAGTCAGGAACAGGAACTCGTAAGCGGTTCAAAAATCGAAAAGCACAAGGCCCAGCTCAAAAAGATGCTTTTTAACCCCGGCACCGAAATAGACAACGTCCCCTTTATCGGCGATAAGCTCGCCATCTTTAGCGAAGAAATGGTGCCCTATTACGACTACGCCATTTTCACCACCGATTGGCAAGACAGCATCCCCTGCATCGCCTTTTCGCAATTTGTAAAGGAAGGTGAAGAAAACAAAGTTGTCATTCGCGACATGACTTCTTACTTCCACGTCGATACCCGCGAAGTAATTGCGCGCACCTATCGCCTCGCCGATAACACCCTATTCTTCAGTTTCGATATTTCCATCCGGGTGGAAAACACTATCCAAAACGGCTGGCTGCTGCCCGTAAAAATAGAATACGACGGTTTTTGGAATATTCCCATACCCTTTACCAAAGCAGAAGTAATTGAATTTGAGCTCGAGTTTTTCGACTACAACACCAATGTGGGCATGTACCGCGAGTAGCGCAAACGCTTACATTGGTTCCGGGTCGCTCAGGTAGGTACCGCACCCCGTGTAGGTAGTCGCCTTATCAGAGCCACTTGGCTGAACTTTTACCTCCACCCGGTATTCAAATTCTTCGCCGCTCATCGTGTCCGTGCATACATCGCCTCCCTGATTGGATGCAGGTTTTTTCAAAACCACCTCCATTTTACCCATTTCAGTTTGAGATGTAAATCGCATCGCGCCGCCATCTTCCTGTCCTTCTACTGCGGGGTGGTTCATTTCCATCTCGCCCAGCGCCTTAAAATTCATATGCCCAGCCATTTCCACATCTAAAACCCACTCAGGCTCGTGGCCTACAGCGTAAAAATCTATCCCGGCATCCACCTTCTTCCGCAAAAACTCAGATTTTTGGCTGTCTTGCTCAAGGTTTCGGCTTTCGCCGGATGGCGTATCCGAATTTTGGTCAGAGGCATTCTCTCCATCTCCGCAACTCATTAGCAACCCTAGCGAAATGGTGGTAATCATCAATTTTCTAATCATGTGTTCCGGTTTTATTTGATCTGCCACCAAATTTACAATTCCAAACGTTATTCCGGCTCTTGCGGGAAACCGGTTTTATTCCGTCGGCTTTTTTCTATTTTTGAGCACCTACAAAACCACCCACTATGGCCTCTAAAGATGTGTACTACAAAGACTATTTGCAACTCGATAAAATTCTCGGCGCCCAGGAACCCGAAAGCGACAAGAAGGGAGTAGAAGCCCACGACGAGATGCTCTTTATCATTACGCATCAGGCCTATGAACTCTGGTTTAAGCAGGTGCTGTACGAGCTCGATAGCATTGTAAAACTCTTTAGCTCGCCCACTATAAACGACAACGATCCCACGCTTCAAACGGCGGTGCATCGCGCCAACCGCATCAATACCATCCTGCGGTTGCTGGTAGACCAGATCAACATTATGGAAACCATGAAGTCGGTAGACTTTCTCGATTTTCGCGACCTGCTCCGCCCGGCCAGCGGCTTTCAAAGCATTCAGTGGAAGGAGCTCGAAGCCCGGCTCGGACTGCATTACGCCGATCGCCACGGCAAGGAATACTACGTTTCGCAGCTCCGCTCCGAAGATGTAGACTACGTTAAAAACCGCGAGCAAGAACGCTCCCTTCTCGATTTGGTAAACGAGTGGCTGGAGCGCATGCCTTACTTCGATTCGTCCGAAACCTGGCCCGACGCCGACCTGTCCAATCCCAAAAACCACTCGTTTTGGGCGCGCTACCGATCGGCATATGCGGAAAGCCTTATCGATATCGAATCGAAGAACATCGAACTATTCGACCACAAACTATTTGGCTCCGAACAGGACACCAAGCGCCGGCTATCGCCACGCGCATGCCGGTCGGCGCTTTTTATAATGCTCTACAGCGGCTACCCACTCCTGCACCTGCCATCCCGACTTATCGAAGCACTTTTAGAAACCGACGAGCTCATGGCCACCTGGCGCACCCGACATATGAATATGGTTTTTAGAATGATCGGCAAGCGCGTGGGAAC
>JAIVHP010000095.1 GCA_020201045.1 Flavobacteriales bacterium | reverse complement strand
GCTTCTAGATCAACATCAAGAAGTTAGCGATTAGCGATTAAGGTATATGATAGACTAAGAAGCCTTTGACGGGATGGGCTTCACTTCGTAGATTTTAGACCAGTACTTTCCGGTAACGAGTAAGTTTCCGTTTTGGGGATTGATGGCAATGCCATTCAGTACATCCATATTTCGGGTGGCATCTGCCCGGTCTACCATTCCGGCAGCACTGTATTCGTCGCTCACCATTCCGGTGGCAGGATCAAACGCCACTATTTTCGCCGTGGTATACACATTGGCGTAAATCTTTCCGTCTATATACTCCAATTCGTTCAGCCCGCCGACATCTCCGTTGTGATCAAAAACTTTTCTGCGGCCGAGCTCGGAGAAGTCGTCGGGACTGAGAAAGTAAATAAAGGAGCTACCGTCGGACGCGATAAGGGCAGTATCGTTGTGCGTAAGCCCCCACCCTTCTGTGGTAAACGTATTGTAAACGTGTTCATCAATCAAATCGAAGTCATCGAGGTTGTACACGAATCCACGAGATGATTTATACGTTAGCTGATATACCTTATCGTTGTAGATGGTAATGCCCTCCCCAAAAATATCGCCATCCATCTCCTTTTCCATGTGCACCTTTCCCGAAACCAGATCAGTTTTGCGAATGCGCGTCTCGTTGTAATTTCCGGTGCCTTCGTAAAGGTATCCGTTGTGGATAAGCAATCCCTGCGTAAAAGACTTGGGATCGTGCGGGTATTTTCTGATCACTTCAAAATTCCACTGTTTTGGCGGTGTGGGAGACAGTACGTCTATTTCCTTATAGCGGTTACTTGTTTCGCCGTTGGTGAAACTGGCGCTAAACTTAATCCGTTGCTTTCCGCCACCCAGCTCACGCGTGTCTATAACCACCAAAGAGTCGGTAGCTGCTATGGAAAGACCGGGATTGTCTGGGAAGCTCAGTTCCAGCGATTCTACCACCAGGTCGGGGTCTACGGGAGCCACACTCATGCGAATGGTATCGCCAAAAGCGACCGTTTTATCGCCGTCCATCACCACGCGCAGCGATGGGCTCGACCCACCTAGTATTCCGCGGTTTACTTCGCGGATATTGTCGCCATCTCCGCAGGAATGGAGTACCAGAACCAGTATAATTATAGCTGTATAACGCACTTGAAATCTCATTTAAATCGATTGAAAAGCTTTACCGATATGGTTTATTAAGTCGGTGGCGATTAAACTCTCTTCGCTTTGGTCTTCCAGAGCGAGATCGCCGGCTCTGCCGTGCACGAACATCCCTAAAATTGAAGCTTCAGCGGGGCCGTAGCCCGATGCGGCCAAACCGGTGATTATTCCCGTAAGGGTATCGCCCATTCCACCTGTCGCCATTCCCGGATTGCCGGTATTGTTGATGTAAATTTTCCCGTCGGGCAAGCTCAGGCTGCTGTGCGCACCTTTGAGCAATATATAAATACCGTGTTTTACGCTTAGCTCTCGCTGTTTTTGAAGGCAGTCGTAGTGCGAAAGCTTTTCGCCAGCCAGGCGTGCAAACTCACCGGGATGGGGAGTTAAAATCGTATTCTTTGGCAAAAATGCCATCCACGTGGGGTTTTCAGCCAAAATATTCAAAGCATCTGCATCGAGAATAAGCGGAACTTTCGCTTCTTGAATCAGCAGCTTTAGCTGGCGAATGGAGTCTTCGTGCATTCCCAATCCGGGTCCTACACCTATTGCGGTGTAGCCATCTAATTTGGGAAGTGAGCTGAAGTGTCCCTTACCACCGTCTTCCGAGTGCATCGCTTCGGGGAGAAACTGGTGTATAAGCGCCGCGCCGGCATCGTCGGCATGCACGGTGAGCAGTCCGCAACCCGAACGCAGGCAAGACCTGGCGCTGAGCATTGATGCTCCGTATTTTCCCTTTTGGCTGCCAATAAGCAGTGCATGGCCAAAACTTCCCTTGTGGGTAAACCTTCCGCGTGGCCTGCGCAAACGCGAAGCCACAACATTGTCGGCCAGGTGATAATCACTTTCTACATGTTCTAAAAATTCCCTATCGAGGCCGATATCCAGAATATGAACCTTACCAACGTGCTGAGAATTTTCGGCGAGAAAAAACGCCAACTTCGGTGTTTGAAAAGTGAGAATATGGTTGGAAACTGTAATCGCATCCGGCTCAAAATTGGCGGTATTGCAATCGAAAAGACCGCTGGGCATATCGATGGCCACAACCTGACTTCCAGATTGATTCATCGCCTGGATTACCACCCGTGCTATTCCTTCTACCGGGCGGTTTAGTCCGGTACCGAATATGGCATCAATAATCACTGCATCGTCTGGAAATTCCGGTACGTCCTTCTCAGATTTTACATCAATTGCATTCTTCTTGTCTTTGCCGAGTCGGTCGAAATTTGTTTTAAAGTCTTTTGATTGACTGTCGGAGATGTGAACCACTACCACCTTTACCTGATAACCATTTCTGGAGAGTTGCCGGGCAATCACCAAACCGTCGCCTCCATTGTTTCCAACGCCGCAAACCACATAAAAAATATAATCCTTCTCTTCGGTTATATTCGGCGGGAAGAGATTGGGAGCTTGGTCGTAAATCCAGTTAAAACACGCCGTAGCTGCGCGTTCCATTAAGTCTACCGATTTAATCGGTTCGTGTTTAATGGTGTATGAATCTGCTTCTCTTAATTTTTCTGCGGTGAGAATCTTCAAATAACGGATTGTTAGTGGGTCTCGACTGGTAAAATTAGAAATAAAAGTTCAGAAACAACGCACCATTTGTATTATCGCTATCTAAATCGAATGTGGAACTTCCACCCTGATCGGTTACCGTGGTAACGTATTGTTCAGAGTTTCCACCCACCGGAATTGACCACTGTTCGGTTACCACCGTTCCATTTCCTTCGTAGAAAAAGGCGGCTCCCAACCCGAGTTCAAGACCGAGCGACATTTTTGGAAAAAGAAATATTTCGGCACCTACAAAAGCGCGGGCACCAATGCTAAATGTGGTGCCCCTGGTAAATTCGGTGATAAAGGCTCCGTTGTCTGTGATATTCGAAACTTCTTCCGGATCGTCTTGAAATTCCAGTGTAAATTCAGAGCGATCTGGGTTGGTGTTTTCGGGAACTATTCCGTTTCCGTAGTCGAAGGTGTGTTTTTCAGTGCCCAGTCCCAGGGTTGCTTCTGCGCCGTAAAATCCCTGAATACGGGTTTTCCCTCTCCGTTTTTCGATACCGAACGCGAGGTTTACGTTGTTAAAATTTCGATTATACGCATCTTCAACGGTAGTATTGGTTGGCGAAGTGCTGAACTCCGGGCTGAAAGATCTGTCCTTATCGCTAAAAATATTGAGCCTGATGCGGCCGCGATACGCTATATCTTCCTTCACGAAATACTTTCCGGAAATTGCAAAGTTGTTGTTGGGAAACTGCGCCGATGGGCTTTCGTTATCTGAGTCGGAGAAAAAATTACCGATATAGCCTAGAAACGGCGCTGCGTCTACTCCGATAGACCAATCGCCTTCTTCGGGCAAATACAACTCGCCTTTTTTAGAAACAGGTTGGGCTACCAGCGCAACAGTAAAAAATAACACTCCCAGTGTAAGCAATATAGATTTCATCGGAATTAAGATTGGTTTTGAGATAAAGAACAGAATATGGCGCAAATTATTATTCGACAAAGCATTTTACGAAGATTGTTTATTCGGAAGCATTGGTACAAATTGGAATTCTCCATGGGCGGTATGTGAGAAGTCGTCTTCGCCCTTTTTTTCGATCTTGTGCATCACCTGCACTTCTCCATCGCCCACGGGCACCACCATAATACCGCCTACCTTGAGTTGCGAAAAAAGCATTTCGGGAATCTCGGGAGCGCCGCAAGTGATCAGAATCCGGTCGAAAGGCGCAAAAGTGGGCAAGCCCTTATACCCGTCGCCGTAAAACAACTTAGCCGTTGAATTGAGCTTCGGCAAAATGGCCTGCGCCTTTTTAAACAGGGCTCGCTGCCGCTCTATGGAAAAAACCTTCGTTTTTAAAGCATTAAGCACGGCGGTTTGATACCCGCTCCCGGTTCCAATTTCAAGTACTTTTTGGAGCGGCTTTACATCGAGAAGCGTTGTTTGAACGGCAACGGTGTAAGGCTGCGAGATGGTTTGTCCCGATCCGATGGGAAAAGCCTGATCTTCGTAGGCAAATTGCAAAAAGGCCGAATCCATAAAAATGTGACGTGGAATGCCTGCCATCGCGGTGATTACATCAGGCCCCACACCGGGCTTTTGCGACAGTTTGGAAATTAACTGCTTGCGAAGCCCCTTGTGTTTAAAAGTATCGAATTGACTCATAGAAGCGCTAAAAGTAGGCAAATCGCAAAACACCACACACCTTGTTGATAAAAACGAAATACACAATCCATCGGGTAAAAGCCAAGACGTATTTTTGTACCAAATCAAAAAAATATGCTGAAGATTGGCGTTTTAGGAGCCGGACACCTCGGAAAAATTCACATCAAGCTTTGCAAAGAAATTGAAGCCTTTGAATTAGTGGGGTTTTACGACCCCGACAAAGCCGTTGCCACTGAGACGGCGCAAAAGTTTGGGGTGAAAAAATTCGACTCCATGGACGATCTCATAGCCGCGGTAGATGTTGTGGATATTGTGACCCCTACCCTTAACCACTACGATTGTGCTTCGCGTGCGCTGAAGCAATCGAGGCATATTTTTATCGAAAAGCCGGTTACCAATACCATCGATGAAGCGAAATCGCTTATGTCGCTCGCTGCCGAGGCGAACGTGAAAGTGCAGGTTGGCCACGTGGAGCGATTTAACCCCGCGTTTACTTCGGCGCGCCAGCACATAGACAACCCCATGTTTATTGAAACCCACCGCCTCGCGCAATTCAATCCGCGCGGCACCGAT
>JAIVHP010000350.1 GCA_020201045.1 Flavobacteriales bacterium | reverse complement strand
GTAACATCATCGGGTTGGAGCGATATACTCTTATCGAACACTGGAAGCGACCTGAACAAGGTATCTGTTCCGGTGTGGAACGCAAAAGTCATCGGTAAAAGTTCTCCGGCATTCGGCACGGTATCGCACCTTCCTTCAAACGAAAAAAACCGGTATCCCGACTGCCAGGTCCAGTACATTCCATTCGATTCGCTAAGCGGGTGGTTGGGGTCGTAAATTGACGTCATGAAATCGGGGTTCTGTGTACCGTTTAGGTTTGGTGGAACCCCAAGATCGAAAGAAATACCCGAGTAGCTAGCAGATGGAACCATAAACTCAATTGCGCGTTGGTTATCGCGCATATCCAGTAATTCAATATCTGAGAGTGCCATCGTTCCTCCAAAGGTGTGAAGTTTAATATTGGAGATGTAAAATTTCATATCGGTTAATTCTACCGGATACCCGTGAACGTTTTCCATGCGATCGCCGATACCCAATTCAGTTCCGTCGTAGCGCGGGTCGAAAGTCATTATGATCAAAGATGTTCCATCGCGATCTTCGTCTTCTTCGCAAGCGGTAAATAAAACGGCAAAAGCGATAAGCAAGAGCGCCTGAAATAAAATGGATAAAGCCTTTTTCATGATTGGGTTATTTCTAATCAATACAATAACTACAGTAGGTTTCCCTAAAGAGATTTGTGTAAACTTGTAAAGTACGGAAAAAATTAAGCTATGGCCACCTTCATTATTTACAAATCTTCCGCGGGCTCGGGGAAAACTACGGTTCTAATCCGGTCTTTTTTAAAGCTTAGCCTGGGTGCTCCATCTCCCCATTATTTTAAAAAAATTCTGGCGGTTACCTTTACCAATAAGGCCGCTACCGAGATGAAAGAAAGGCTGATTGCCGAGTTGAACGAAATGAGTGAGTTGACCGATGATTACGCGGGTGGTAAATTCATGATTGACGACTTGCTCGAAGACTTAAACTTGAGTGTTGGCGAACTTCAAAAGCGGGCCCGGGCGATGTTTGACGAAGTTCTTCAATCTTACGACGAATTGGGTATAAGCACCATAGATCAATTCAACCACCGCTTAATCCGTTCGTTTAGCCGTGAGCTTGCTATTTCTTCAGATTTTGAAGTAGAAACCGAAGAGAAACCGCTATTTGCGGAAGCCATTGGCCGGCTGATGGAAAAGGTGGGTGTGGATTCGTACATCACCAAACACCTCACGTCGTATATCGAGCTTCAGCTCGACGAAGAAAAGGGTGTAAAGATTAAACGCGACCTGGAAGAATTGCGCGGTATGGTTCTCAATGAATCGTCTTACGACGCTATTAAGTACATCGCTGCCTACCCGCCCGAAAAGTTTGAAGCCATCCGAAACGACATTTTTAAAAAGGTGAAGGCGATTGAGAAAAAGGTGAGACAGAAAGGCACCGAAGCCATTGAAAAACTTCACAGCGCTGGTCTGGCTGAAGGCGATCTTTTCCATTCAAAAAGCGGAGTGTACGGTTTTTTTAAAAAGCTGATGGAGATGAATGTCGGCGATAAGCTCATCAATAGCTACGTAGAAAAAACCATCGATGGAAAATGGCTCGTGGCGAAACCATCTCCCGAAGTTGAGAGCAGGCTTTCGGCGATACAGCCCAGTATGGACCATTTGCTGCACGAGTGCGTTGAACTGGTAACAACAGAGCTGCCTAAATATTTCTTTCTAAAATCTATTTTAGACAGCATTGACTTAATTGCCGTTCTGGAAGAGCTATCCGCTTGTTTTGAAGAAGTCTGCGAAGAGCGCAATGTTCTACCGATCTCCCGTTTTAATAGGCTTATTTCTGATGCCATCCGAAAAGAACCCGCGGCCTACATTTACGAAAATTACGGCGCGCGCTACCACCACATACTCATTGACGAATTTCAAGATACTTCGGAAATGCAGTGGTTTAATTTGCTTCCGCTGATTGAAGAATCCCTGTCGCAGGGTCACCTTAATTTAGTAGTTGGCGACGGAAAACAAAGCATCTATCGATGGCGTGGCAGCAAAGCCGAACAGCTTATTGAATTGCCAAACCTTCCCGATTTACCTCCGGATTTCCCATCCGGTATTCGCAATGTTCTGGCCGAATCGAGCGAAATTGTGCCCCTGAGCAAAAATTACCGAAGCAAGGATAACATTGTAGCCTTTAACAACTTCCTGATCGGAGCCCTGGGTGAAAGAAGCTTTACACCGGGGAGTATTTACAGTAAGGAATACCACAGCGATAATGTTAGGCAGGATGTGCAGCAAAAACCAGGAGGGTACATCGAAATCAAAAAACTTGAGAAAGACGCGCAGGAAATGGATAAATGGGATGCGCTGGTAAATCAGATCTACGCGTGCAAAGAAGCGGGATTCGGATTTGGAGATATGGCCATTCTTGTGCGAAGTACGGGCAAAGAAGGGAGAAAAATTGTGGATCGCCTCCGCAAAAGCGATATTCCCGTAGACACATCGCAGAGCTTCGAACTCGATAAAAACCTACAGGTATCGCTTATCCTATCCACCATCAGAATGGTTGCAGATAAATACAACAACGCCGCGAAGGTAACGGCCATGCGCTGCCTCAGTGAGATGCACGGTTTTGAGTTCGATCCAACAACATATGTGAATAAAATCGGGAAAAAGAATTACATCGATTTTGATGCCTTTCTGAACGATCACAAGCTCGCTCCACTGCCAAAAAATGCGGGAAAACTCGGCTTATTCGACCTGACTGAAATACTCATCTCCACCTATGTCACCCAGGCGGGCGACCCTTTTATAACTTCATTCACAAACCTGGTGTACTCCAAGTTTGGGATGGGCTCCACACCCGCGGCCTTCATCACCTGGTGGGACGAACTTTCGGAGAAACCCAGTGCCGGAATACCCAACAACGGCGACGCGATACAAATTATGACAATTCACAAAGCCAAGGGCCTTCAATTTAAGGTGGTGCTCGTTCCCGATTTTAATTGGAAGCTCCGGACAAATCACAAGGAACTAAGGTGGTTTCACTTGAAAGATCCCAAACGAGTTTCGTTAGATTACGCCCCGCTGCCGCTGAATAGCAAACTGCAAAAGATGGGTCTTGAAGAAGAGTGGAGTGCCGAGGAAGAAGCCAACAGTTTTGACAATTTAAATCTGGCTTACGTGGCCGTTACCCGCGCCGAAGAAGCGCTGTTTTTGAATTATCAGCAAGGTCAGAAAAACGAAATAAACCGATTCCTCGATGATATTACAGAACTAATCAAAAATGAAGCTTCTTTCGATTCGCATTTCGAGGGCGGTGACGAGGCATTCTCCCTAACGATTGGGGGGCTTTATTGCGACGAATGCAAGGATTGTGAACAAACTGAAACAGCGACTCCAAATTCAGATTTGCACTACAACTCTTCCTGGAGCTCAAATATCAAGTTTGCCTTCCAGCCCGATTCTCAGGATATGGCTGTTGGAAATCACTTTCACCGGATAATGAGCCAATCCATTACGCTGAGTGATGCAAAAAATAAACTGAAGGCGCTGATGGATCGGGCACATATCGATGAAGGCGGCTTTAGAGAACTAAACCAAATGATAGAAAGTGTTTACGCCGACGCCTGGTTCTCTTCGCTGGTAAAGGATGCGGAGATTTTTCAGGAGCGCGAATTCTTAAAAGGCACTGAGGTATCTCGCCCCGATCTTGTGGTGAAAAAAGATGAAAAAGTAACTGTAATCGACTGGAAAACCGGCGGGGAAAAACCGGAACACAAAAAGCAAATTCAGCAATACGCTTCGGCCATTCGCGAGATGGAAAACTGTCCGTGCGAAGCTTACCTGATCTATTTTTCTCCCTTTAATAAGCAAAAGGTAGCGCTTCCGGCGCAAACATCCATATTCGATTAATCCTTGCGCTGACGGGCGTGAGAGTATCCCATTCCTTCTAGAACCAGATTTTGCTCCAGTTTTAAATCTGCCGTTTTACAGATGGGTTCACCGGTTGGCTTCAACAAATCGGGATTGTTGTTTCTCGGATTTTTGATATCCGTAGAAATGGGATAGGCATTCATACCACTTCTTTCCCAGGGGGCCAACATGGCTGTTACTTCCGAGAGGGGCAGCGACGTATCAAGCCATTTCCGCTCCATTTCTTTGGGTAGAATAACCGGAGAACGGTGATGTGGAATTCGCTGTAGAACATCGTTTGGAGTTGTGGTAATAATCGCAAAAGATTGAAGGATTTCGCCTGTCTCCTTATCAACCCACTCATCCCAAATACCGGCAAAAGCAAATGGCCTCTCGCCCTTACCGAGGTGAACTACATGAGGCTTGTCCAGCTTTTCTTTGGTGGTTCCTTCTATAAAACAATCGGCGATAACCAGGCAGCGCTGACTTCTAATGGCCTTTCGAAACGCGGGTTTCTTAACAATCCCCATCCCGCCTTTGTAAAGGGGATCGTTTTCTTTGTTCTGGTCGCCTTCAGCGCGGGCATTAAAAAAGTACATTTTCTTTTTGGCCCAGAAAGGCGTAAGTCCAAACTGAAAAAAGTTGAGTTTGCCCGGTTCCTTATCGGTAATTACCGGTGCCTTGCTTCCCGGACCAATGTTGTAGTTGGGCGAAAATGGCCCTACCGATTTGACATTGAATCGATCTTCAATTTCAACAATCTTAGAGATTACGACATATCTACCGCACATGGAAGTATATATTTGAGCTAAAATTACAAATTGATAAGCAAAACAGGTTTGGAAAATACAGTTTGGAAAATTCTTCCCTTTGACAAATTATCTTTAATGGAGCTTCACGACGTTCTCAAGCTTCGAATAGATGTATTTGTTGTGGAACAGGAGTGTGCCTATGAAGAGATTGACGGTAAAGACCCCGAGTGTTTTCACCTAATCTACTACCGAAATGGCAAGCTCGCCTGCAC
>JAIVHP010000494.1 GCA_020201045.1 Flavobacteriales bacterium | reverse complement strand
CCACCGTAGATACTTCCCTGACCTTTATTCACGAAGAGCCCGGAATTCAGCGGATGGAAATCTCTCTGAACGACTTTCCCATCACGTATGACGACACGTATTTTCTCTCCTACAACGTTTACAATCAAATTGAAATTCTGGCGATCGAAAACGGAAATTCTAATCAAAGAGACTTTCTGGAAGATATCTTCGAAGGAGACTCCACGCTGAACTATACAAACGTATCGGTAAATCAGGTAGACTACGCAGCGCTTGATGAGCAAGATCTGATTGTTCTTTACGAACTGGAGTCTATCCCATCGGGTCTATCGGCATCGCTGAGCGCCTTTGCAAAAAACGGCGGTTCGGTCTTCATCATCCCGTCCGAAGAAATTGAGACCGGTTCATACAACGCGTTTTTATCTGAGGTGGAAGGTGGAGCGTTTCTGGAAAAGATCAACCGAAACGCCGATATAAAAAATCTAAACACCGGGCATCCGCTTTACCGCGGGGTATTCGAAAAAATTCCCCGAAACATCGATCTGCCTTCGGCGAAAGCCTATTACAAACTATCCAGGCCGGTAAGGTCATCGGCAGATTACCTGATGAGCTTCGGAAACGGCGACGAATTTTTGACGAGCTACATTGCCAATCAAGGCCGCATATACTGCCTGGCGGGCGCCCTGCGAAGCGGGGAAAACAATTTTTCGCGGCACGCCCTGTTTGTGGCAAGTGCGCTGAGAATGGCCGAGATGAGCCGCGCCACATCTATAAACGCAATAGACATCGGCGGGAAGTCGGCTTTTTCCATTCCGGCATTTTCCATGGGTATGGATGCCGTTTTTCACCTGGTCAATGCCGATCAATCGGTAGATGTGATTCCCAATCACATGATGCGACAGGGGAAAATAGAGATCAACCCGGGGCCGGGTATTCAGGAAGCGGGCAACTACCTTTTGTTGCAGGGCGAGGACACCATTAGCGCGGTGGGAATGAACTACAACTTTTAAGGTTTTTGACGGAAACGCCGGGAATCTCAAAAGCGCCATTGAGAAAGAAGAGACGGGAACCGAACTTTGGAAAATCTGTCTTATTTTGGTTCTTATATTTCTCCTCGCCGAATCGCTATTGCTTCGGTTTTGGAAAAAAGCTAAATCATGAAAATTCGCATATCGCAGGCTAAAATTGTCGACAACCGCCATCCGGATAACGGAAAGAAAAGGGATATCTTAATAGAAGATGGGGTAATTGTAAAGATTGCCAAGGAGATAGACGAAATAACCGACGAGGTGATTGGAGCGCGTGGTTTGTGTATTTCCATTGGTTGGATGGATCTTCGGGCGAACTTTCGCGACCCCGGAGATGAGCAAAAAGAAGATTTGGAATCCGGACTTGCGGCTGCAGCCAATGGCGGATTCACCGCGGTGGCCGTTATGCCGTCTACCAACCCGCCGATTGATGGAAAAGGCGATGTGGAATACCTGCTTAACCGGGCGCAGCGATCGGGTGTGCAAATCGTACCCATCGGCACGGTTTCAAAAGGGCGGCAGGGCGAGAGCCTTTCCGAGATGTACGACATGTACAAAGCGGGAGCCCGTGGATTTACCGACGATAAAAACAGCATTGTAGAAGCCGGCCTTTTGCACCGCGCACTCCTTTACAACAAGCACCTCGGAGCACCGGTCATGCAGTTTCCATACGACAGTTCGCTTGTGCCAAACGGGCAGATGAACGAAGGAAAGCAGTCTACCCTACTCGGACTGAAAGGCATGCCGTCAATTTCTGAAGAGATTATAATTGAGCGCGACTTATCGCTACTCGCCCATACGGAAGGCGTGCTCCACATCGGACCGGTCTCTACCGAAAACGCAGTAAAACTTATTGCTGCCGCCCGAAAGAAAAAACAAAAAGTAACCTGCGATGTGGTGCTCGCCAACTTACTCTACACCGACGAGGTGCTTCACCTGTTTGACTCTGCCTACAAATTAATGCTTACTCTACACCGACGAGGTGCTTCACCTGTTTGACTCTGCCTACAAATTAATGCCACCCCTGCGCACCGAGCGCGATAGAAAGGCGCTGATAAAAGGACTTAAAAACGGCACCATAGACGTGATTAGCTCCGACCACAGCCCCGAAGACGAAGAGCACAAAAAACTCGAGTTTGATTTTGCGGAATACGGGATGGCGAGCATTGAAAATTTCTTCCCACTGCTGTGGACAGCTTTAAAAGACGAAATGGATTTGGCCGACCTGGTAGAGAAGTTTAGCATCAATCCACGAAAAATTCTCAACCTTCCCATTCCTGAAATCAAAGAAGGGTCGCTGGCAAATATTACCCTTTTTAGCCATACAGAGACCACAATTGTGGAGCGTGAAAATCTAAAAACCAAAGCTTACAACGTGCCCGAAATCGGCAGAGAACTCAGCGGAATGGTTGTTGGTTCGCTTTACGCGGGTTAAATGCAATGGGCAACGCTGGTGTGGGAGTTCGAGCGTGTTGGGTCTTGTAGAACTTTTGGGTTTGAGAGCTTGTGAGGGTTGAATGCAATTGGCAACGCTGGTGGGGGTTTTCGAGCGTGTTGGGTTTTTCGGCATTTTAGGGTTTAAGAACTGGTGGGGTTCAATGGGCAATTGGCAATATCTTGTGGGAGTTCGGGCGACATGTGTTTTATGGACGGTTAAGCCTGATAGCTGGTGTGGGTTGATTTGCAATTACCTCCCGTTGGTCGGCTCACCTATATTCTGTAGGCTCGGTTGGCAATAGTTTGAGCAAAAAGTCCAGTTACGTCAAAAATGCCGATTCCATTTTTTTCAAATGAATAATACTCTATTTCGCGAGTGGCTTCTGGCCGAAGGTAGGGAGTGCAGGCTCAGTACTCTTGCTCTTGCTCTGTTCTCTTGCTCTTGCCTGTATTCTAAGGATTACACAAGCATAGTTTTCAACATTTGTTCATAGCGCTCCCATAGATTTCAACATATGGAGTGCCTCGCTTTACCACGGCAAATACTCGATGAAGTAATTTGTTCC
>JAIVHP010000094.1 GCA_020201045.1 Flavobacteriales bacterium | reverse complement strand
GCCGGGAATGGAGTCGTTTTAAGAGAGCTTTGTCCTCGTTTTCGCGCATGGCTTGTTTCGCCGTATTGCGCTGTTACGATTTTCTGGCGATAGCTTTCTTCACGGCATTGATCACGTTGGCAGTATCTATGCCGTATTTCGTCATCAATGCTTCGGGTTTTCCGCTTTCCCCAAAGGTGTCGTTCACCGCAACGTACTCTTGCGGAGCGGGAAAATTGCGCGAAAGAACCTGCGAAACCGCATCGCCCAGTCCACCATTCACCATGTGCTCTTCGGCACTTACAGCGCATTTTGTTTTTCGTACTGAGTCTAAGATCGCCTTTTCGTCTAATGGTTTAATGGTATGGATATTAATTATCTCGGCCGAAATACCTTCTTCTGCCAGAAGTTTACCAGCTTCTATCGCTTTCCACACCAGGTGTCCGGTAGCGAAAATGCTCACGTCGGTTCCTTCGGAAACCATCCACGCTTTGCCGATTTCGAATTTTTGATCTACCGCGGTGAAGTTGGGGACCTTTGGGCGGCCGAAGCGCAGGTAAACAGGGCCTTCGTGTTTAACGATGGCTTTTGTGGCCGCTTTGGTTTGGTTAAAATCGCAGGGATTTATAACCGTCATTCCCGGAAGCATACGCATCATCCCAAGGTCTTCGAGAATTTGGTGTGTTGCCCCGTCTTCTCCCAGGGTTAGGCCCGCGTGAGAAGCGCAGATTTTTACGTTTTTACCCGAGTAGGCTATTGATTGCCTGATTTGATCGTACACTCTTCCGGTAGAAAAGTTGGCGAAGGTTCCCGTAAATGGAATCTTTCCGCCGATAGTGAGTCCTGCAGCTACACCCATCATATTGGCTTCGCTTATTCCCACCTGGAAAAACCGCTCGGGATATGCATCCTGAAATGCGTTCATTTTCAGCGATCCGATCAGGTCGGCACAGAGCGCTACTACATCTGGGTTTTCCTTGCCGAGTTCGGCCAATCCTTCGCCAAAACCGCTGCGGGTGTCTTTTACATTTTGGATAGGGTAGTCTTTCATTTCGCTATAGTTTCAAATTGGTGGAAGAGCCAGATTTTATGGTGAAGGCTCTATCGATGGTGTAAATTACTGCTTTGCTGTTTTTAGACCGGTAGGTGATTTTGTAATCGCCCGGCTGGAGCATAAATTGCTGGTTTTGCTCCGAATTGTCAAGGTTTGCCACCCACTCCAGGTTAGAGCCGTTTACCAGGGCAATACTGCCGTAGCCCGGCGACGAAAGCGATAGGTTTAAGGCACCGGGTTCGGCGATATTTACCGTTGTGGTTTTGTCCTGGCTTACATCTACATCTTTGATATGCGTTCGCGGAAGCGTGAGAATTTCAAGGTCGTAGATGTCTGTGAGCACGCGTTCTATGGTATTGGTGGGCTGCACATGAGCTGTTTCTAAACTGCCTTTTCGTCGGAGAATAACGGGAATATCATCACCCATTCTGCCCGAAATTTTCACTTCCAAATCGCCCTGCCCGGCATCGGCGGCGATAATATTGTGCTTTCCGGGAATGATCTCAATGTCGTTCTTGACAATATTCGGAATGGTGTGCACTTCCATGCTGTAGGTAATGATGGGGTCGAGGCTTAGCGTATCTGGATTTCCCTTGTGGTTTAGGGTGTGCACGAACCCGTATTCCAACACTTCTGAGTCTTGATTAAACAAGTTTACAGTGACATTCGATTCAAGCGGTCTTCCAAAATCGTCGAGTAAATTAACCTGCGCTGTGGTGTTGTTGAGCGCCTGGGTAATTACAATGTCGATGATGTTTTTAAAGGTTTCTTCGTCGGTGGCGTCGTAGTAGTTTCCCACGCAGTTGAATGTATCTTTAAACTCGTCTTCGAGTCCGACTCCGATAACGAAGGGCTTGAGTATAATTCCTTTTTTCTGCAGCGCCCGGGATACAGCACAGGGGTCGCCATCGCAGGCTTCAATTCCGTCGGTTATTAAAATGATGATATTCCGGCAATCGCTGCATTCGGGGAAGTCGCCTGCGGCCTTTTCCAGCGAACGGGCAATGGGGGTGGTGCCTTTGGGGCTAATATTGCTCAGTGTCCGTTTTATCAGTGCGCCGTTGCCCGGTCTAAACGAAACTTCCAGTCGGGTATCGTCGCAATCTTGCTTGCCGGGTTCAATGCGCACCTGATGGCCGTAAACCCGCAAGCCGAGTTCCACATTGGGTTTTTCATCCACTTCGAGAATGGCTTTGTTGAGTAGTTTGGTGGCGATGGTAATTTTGCGGTCGCTCTGCCAGGTGGCGTTCATGCTGTTGCTCGCGTCGAATACAAAGAGTAGCCGCGTAAGGGATCCATCTTCGCCTTGAGCCAGAGCGTTTCCACCCCAGAGAAACACGGGGGCTAAGAGAATAACAATTAATGCTCTAGACCAATTCATCAATAATCTCCGATGGTTTCGGGGTTTTGCTCAAGGGCACTTTCGAGTTGTTCGTCGTTTGGAGCTACCCCATGCCACTTATGCGACCCCATCATAAAGTCTACCCCGTTGCCCATTTCGGTACGCATAATGATCATTACGGGTTTTCCCTTTCCGGTTCTGTTCTGCGCTTCTTTTAAACCTTCCAGTACTTTTTCGATATCGTTTCCATCCATGTGCATCACGTCCCAACCAAAAGCGGTCCATTTTGCATCGAGGTCGCCCAGGTCGAGCACATCTTCTACGTCGCCGTCAATTTGCCGGCCGTTGTAGTCGATGGTAGAAATGATATTGTCTATTCCGCGAGCGGCTGCAAACATGGCTGCTTCCCAGATTTGGCCTTCCTGCAATTCGCCATCGCCGTGCAGGCTGTAAACCAATCTGTCTTCGCCGTTGAGTTTTTTTGTGAGCGCTGCGCCAAGAGCTACCGATAGACCCTGACCGAGCGACCCGGAAGCTACGCGAACACCAGGAAGTCCTTCGTGGGTGGTGGGGTGGCCCTGCAGCCTGGTATCGATCTTTCGAAAAGTTTTTAATTCGTCGAGGGGAAAGTACCCCGATCGGGCCAAAACACTGTACCAAACGGGCGATATATGTCCATTTGATAGAAAGAATAAATCTTCGTTTTTCCCGTCGATGGTGAAGTTTTCGGGATCGTGCCGGAGAATTTCGTTGTAGAGTGCTACAAAGTATTCTGCACAGCCCAGGCTACCACCCGGATGGCCTGAGTTTACGGCGTGTACCATCCGTACAATGTCTCTTCTTACTTGTGTTACCTGATCTTTAAGCGCTGCTATATCTGCCATTTCGTAGATTTATTCGGGGCAAAAGTAGCAGAATACCCAGATTTATCGACCGTAGTTTTCGGCTACTTATCCATATTAAAACGGGGTTATTCACAAAAAAATACCCCGCATGCGACGGAGTATTGATTTTTTGGCGATTAAAACAAACTACCTGCGATTTTCGCGCATGCGCATACGGTCGTTTTTTCCCGTAGTGGAGTGGCGCATTTTCTTCCTTTTTTCTTCGCGGAGCATTTCAATCTGAAGGGGAGTGATTTCAACAAGAAGATCGTTGTAATACTTTTCGTCTGCATCCACCATTTCCCGTCGGAGCTCGAATTGGCTGCGATGCATTTTTTCCAGATCGTCGTTTTCTTTCGTTGAGCTCAAGTTGCCTCTTTGCGATTTCATTTCCCCGCGCATTGATTTTTTTTGTTTTTGATGTGTTTCTTCTGCCATTGCATTCTGTTCGGCTTTCTGGGCCGTTGCAGCTAATCCGAAAAAGACCAGCGCCAAAATTGAAATTCCAATTGTTTTTATCATGGTATCTGTTGTTTGCTGTTTTGACTTCTAGCTGTCGAAATGGTTTAAGCCGAAACGAAAATTTTGTAAAGATTATGGTAAACAGTCGTTTACGGGCTCGATATATTCTATGGGATTGGGGGTGTTTTGAATGAGGCTTTCTTCTTACTTTTGTGCCCAAATTTTTACCATGGCTCTAAAATGCGGTATTGTAGGATTGCCCAACGTCGGAAAATCCACACTTTTCAATTGTTTGTCGAATGCCAAAGCGCAATCTGCGAATTTTCCCTTTTGCACCATTGAGCCCAACGTGGGAACAATTACTGTTCCCGACGAGCGTCTGAATAAGCTGAGCGAATTGGTGAAACCGGAAAAGGTGATTCCAACAACCATTGAGATCGTAGACATTGCCGGGCTGGTTAAAGGTGCGAGCAAAGGAGAGGGGCTCGGGAATAAATTTCTCGGCAATATCCGCGAGACGGATGCCATCATCCATGTGCTTCGCTGCTTCGACGACGACAACGTAACCCACGTAGACGGAAGTGTAAATCCCGTTCGCGACAAGGAAATCATAGATATCGAGCTACAGCTCAAAGACCTGGAAACGGTAGACAAGCGGCTCGTTGCCGCTCAAAAATCGGCGAAGGCAGGTGATCGGCCATAGAAGCCGATATTGCCGAATTGGAAACCTACGAAGAGCGGCAGGAGTTTCTTCAAGACCTGGGCTTAGACGAAGCCGGAGTGGCAAAACTCATCAAGGCAGCTTATAAGCTACTCAACCTGAAAACCTACTTTACCGCTGGTGAGAAGGAAGTGCGGGCGTGGACTATAAAAACGGGATTTACAGCTCCGCAGGCTGCTGGCGTCATACACAGCGATTTTGAGAAAGGGTTCATCAGGGCAGAAGTAATAAAGTACAACGATTTTGTTTCACTTGGATCTGAAGCAGCCGTAAAAGACGCGGGAAAAATGGGGGTAGAAGGGAAGGAGTACATCGTGGAAGACGGCGATGTGATGCATTTTAGGTTTAATGTATAAAGATAGCTAGCGTATTTGAGCACCGAAAGCTAAACTTGTATTACAGTTTCATACCAACACCGACACTGAAATAGTTGTTTCTAATACTCTGCATAGGGTCGCCGCTGATATTTAGAGCATTAAACTTATAGTTCGCTTTAATGACCAACCTGACCGTTGAAACAGGGATCACGGCGCCAGCGCCAAGCGAGCCTCCAAAAGTGGATTTCACATCAACGGGGATTTTTTTGGATTCTGATGTGATTACAACTAATTCGCCATTTTCATTGTACGATGATGTCTGCTTTGTTCCCTTTGCACTGGCTCCCAATGGTACATCGCCGAAAATGCCGAAAGACCCAAAATATTTTATTCTTTCGCCAAAATTAATTCTCGCAAAAATCGGGAATGAAAGCCATGAATAGCTGTACTCCACATCGTTGTAAGAGCTAAAACGCCCACCGTATACGTTCTTTTTAAATTGTCGCGTTTGGTGAAACTCCAGACCTACGAGGAAGTCTACTTTCTGGCTATCTCGAAACGATTGGTAAACACCAAAACCAAATCCGGTTCTGTTTTCCGTATTTGAGTCTTTTACGCTGGTTCGATTAATAGAAACACCTACTTCGCTAAAAAAGTCTAATTTCTTTTTTTGTCCGTAAACCTGAGCGGAGCAAAGGATAATCGCAAATAGTATAAGTGACTTTTTCATCTATGTTAGGAAGCTTCTGCAAACTTTTGTTGGCTACCTGCGTGGGAGCGTTTGGCAGTAAAGCTTGCCTGTCTCGGATTCGAATATACGCATTTTCTAATTTGCCCGTATTCTCAGAATGCGCTGTTGGTGCAAGTCGGAAAAACCCCCTTCGTTTTACTTTGATTCCAGTACAGCTTCTATTTTTTGCTTTACTTTTTCCGAATCATCGACCAACATCTGGTAGGAATTCAATTTTTGGTCTATGAGCGATAGATAAATGATCAGCTTGTTTCTCAGCGGCACCAACTCGTTTTCATTCAAAACTCTCATCTCAATGAGATCTACATTATTGGTTAGCCAGGGTAAAAGTTGGCTCGTAAAATACTCCACTTGAAATTCGCCTTTTTTCACGCTTTCAATCGCTATACCTTCGTAATAGTCTGATAGCTTTTTCTGGAGCGCTAAATTGTCTATAAGTCCCAGTTTTCCAGAAGCTTTCATCGAACTGTAGGTCGATGTTGATGGCGCGCAATTTTCTACCTGAAAAACGGTGGCTAATTGACTGGAAATGGCATCGATGCTATCTGTCTGCAACAAACCCAAAAGGCGCTCAATGTTTTGCATTTGTTCTCTGTTTTCGGGGATTTCAAAATTATTGTAGATTTTGATATCTCCCGAAAGGTCGCTAACCAAAGAATTCATCAATGCCACACTTTCTTTTTTATCCTGACCTATTTTGGCTCTCTCGTTGATGTAAAAACCCAGATATACCCCCAGAATTACCGCTAGAAAATTGAATATATGGCTCGGCCAGTTGTACTTTCTTTTCATCGGTGACTTTTGTTTAAAACGAATTACCCGCCTAACCTTTTGGTAAGCTCATCAAAACTAATCGATTATTTTAAATGAAGTACGGGCAGCGAGAATCTTTTCGAAAGGGGGCGGGGGAAGTATCTCCGGTAAAAGCGGAAATTGTTTTCAGTTACTTCGAATGCAGCCATTTTTAGCTCTTGACAGACATTAATGATATCACGCTCATCAATTCGGGAATATTATTGGTGTTGTTTTTCATTTCGTTGCTTGTGGGTTATGGCCGCGTCTATTCTCTGAAAAGAGCTCAAAGATTAATATCTTTTTTTGTGAAAGAATCAACGTCTTCTATTTCATTTGATGTGAATCTCTAAGATAATACCGCGAGAGAAGAAATAATTTCAGTGTATCCTGATAGGATTTCCCTATTTCAATTTTTCATTGCTCCGTAAACTAACAACTCCCTTTTTCTTTCCACATTATTGTTTTACCCGAACTTCCTTTTGGTTATTCTCTGAGTTTTTAAATATGGTTTATAACCCGATTCGTGGAAAAATCCGACTCTTCCTGTGACCTTAAATCCAATCTCTGAATTTCGATTCTGTTATTCGACAAATGAATTTGCTTTGACTCAATTAATCTCTTTTTCCGAGCTCAACGATATTGCAGGCTCGTAACTTCAGCGAATATAGAAGGTAGGCGATATCTGGCTTGAATATTTTACCATTTCACGATGCTGGAAATAACACGATCTGTAGAAGGATAAGTCAAGAGCTCAAGTTTAAGCGAAATTTTACTTTTTATCGAAATATTAGATTTTTATCAATTTTGATTTATAAATTTGTATCGTTAAAAATCAGCATCTAATAATTTGTTTAAATTTGTCGTATGAAACCAAACGAAATTGCAAATATTTTTTCAGAATACCTCGAAGAAGGTACAACCGCGAAAGGCTTAAAAGTTCAGTCATTTTTTAATCATTTAACGTCTTCGCAAAAGCGAATTCTCGCAAACAATATCAATAAATCTTACGCATCTTACCTCGAAGATGAGAAAGCCAAAGCTGATATGCGAAAAAAGAAGAAAAAGGAAATAACTGAGCTTAAAAGAAAGGCGAAAGAATTGGGCTTGACCATTTCAGAATCTTGATTTTTATCTTTTGAAACGATAACCTGGTCGTTTTCTCCGGAAGCGTTCCAGGTTTTCAATTTTCTTTATTTAGAAGTGGAAGTGTTTGACGAAGGCAGGCTCTGAAGCTATGGTTTCCTAAGTAAGCTGTTCGTCAAGTCTCGTGCTTGCCCATTTTCACAACTGTATATCTACTAAAGATTAGCGCGGTATCCGTCAGTGGTGGTAACATCGCGATAACTGGATGTTTTTCCAGCGGCTTCTTGTTATTTCTTAAAACCTTGCGAAAAGCTCGGTACGTCTTATTGTTCCAACATTAACCTTGCAGCTCCAATAATTTGATGAGATAGATCCTACCCTTTCATAATCAAATAGTCTAAACCTTGATTGTGCTTGATTAGGTAGATTACTTGATTTATAGCCTTATCATGGCAACTCCAAAGCACTTATATTCAGATTTTAAGACTTTTTATTGTTGTTGTGGACTCTCTTAAACTGAAGACTCTTAGCGCCAAAATTTATCAGTAAGCCAATGTCTAAATTATAAGCTTCTACATAGTTCATCGCTTGAGCCAAATGCACATCTTCTAAATTGATGACGGCCTTTATTTCTACCATTATCTTGTCTTCCACAAAAAAGTCAACACGTCTTGTTCCAACACCGTAGCCTTTATATTTTAAGGGTATTTCTCGTTCACGTTCAAAAGAAATACCCTGTAATTTCATCTCGATTGCCAAAGATCACTGATAGACAACTTCCTGAAAACCATTGCCCAAATGCCTGTGAACTTCCATTGCAGCTCCAATAATTTTATGTGTCAGTTCCTGCTCTTTCATAATCAAATGGTCTAAACCTTGATTGTGCTTGATTTGCTCGTTGACTTGATTTAATGCCTTATTCAATTCATTCATCTTTTTGCCATGGATGCTTTTGGGGTTAACACCAATCATTTACATCCCTAATCTAAGCCATTTATTTGAGGTCCGGGAAGTCGAGCTTACAGGTAGATGGTGCCGCAATATCTTTTAACAACTACTTTTCAGAAGAATCATCGTGTTTCTGCAATATCCAATTCGCTTTTATGTCAATTCCGAAATTGAGTTTACGATACTTTGCACCGAGGCTTTTTCCATTTTGGAGAAAGCAAACCACTTTTTGCCCAGGTCTTTAAGCGAAGCGCCTAGATGATAGACTTCTTTATCATCAATTATCAAAAATCGGTCGTGACTTTGGGTAAACGCCTTTGCTTGAAAATGACCGTACTGTTCATTGGCTTTTTTCACATCTAATTTCAGTTGATTGCTCGCTTTCCCTGAGCCTGAATGCGGCTTAGATAGTAAAAGCACCATTACGCCTTTTTTCTTTTTGGACAAATGGGTCAAGGTGCTTTCGTTGATGTAATTATCTATCAGCACAATTCTTTCTTTTGCCGAGCGTATAATTTTGGATGCCAACTCATAGGCATCAAATACTTGACCCTCAAAAAATACACCTTGGTTGGGAATCACATCTTTGCTTTCCAGTGCCTTAAAAACCCGTTCAAATTTCTGGTCGGTTTCTAATTGTTTGTGTTCTATACGCTCCATTCTTTGAAGGAGCCCATTGTGCCTGGCAATGAGTTTTCGCATGGCTACAAATGCATCCATGATTAGAATACTTACCTGGACTGCAATATCAGATCGCAATACAGCTGATAACATAGCAACGCCTTGCTCGGTAAATGCGAAGGGTAGATATTTGATGTTTCCTCCTTGCTGAGTGCCTGTATGTTTCAAGGTCACAATTTGTGATCTTGAATTTGATGTCACGATTTGTGATTTCAAATCATCCACTTCATCATGGCTTAATTGAAACCTAAACTTCTCGGGGAAACGATCTATGTTTCTTTTTACCGCTTGATTAAGCACCCGGGTTTCCACTTGAT
>JAIVHP010000493.1 GCA_020201045.1 Flavobacteriales bacterium | reverse complement strand
GAAGATGGTACCGGTGTGGTTCATATTGCACCCACTTTTGGTGCCGATGATGCCAAAGTGGCTAAAGAAGCCGACATACCTCCGATGCTGATTGACGATGGTCAGGGAAACGGCGTTCCGCTTGTAGACTTACAAGGCCGGTTTGTTGAGCAAATGGGCGAAGAGTTGGGTGGCAAGTACGTTAAAAACGAATACTACACCGAAAATCCGCCGGAGAAGTCGGTAGATATACTCATCTCCATTAAGCTTAAAGAAGAGAATAAGGCCTTCCGCATTGAGAAGTACGAACACAGCTACCCCCATTGCTGGCGAACGGATAAGCCGGTGTTGTACTACCCGCTCGACTCGTGGTTTATAAAAACCACAGAAGTAAAGGACAGGCTGCTGGAGCTGAATAAAGACATCAATTGGAAGCCCGCCAGCACGGGTACCGGCAGGTTTGGAAACTGGCTGGAAAACCTAAACGACTGGAACCTTTCGCGTTCGCGATTTTGGGGTATTCCAATCCCCATCTGGCGAACCGAAGACGGAACGGAAGAAACCTGCATCGGAAGTGCAGAAGAGCTTAAAGCTGCTTGCGATAAGGCCGTAAAAGCCGGGTTGATGGAGGAGAATCCCCTCGCCGATTTTGAGCCGGGAAATATGGATGAAGCCAACTACGGCCGCATCGATTTGCACAAGAATTATGTGGACGAAATTGTGCTGGTATCCCCTTCGGGAAAACCGATGAAGCGCGAAGCCGACCTGATAGATGTTTGGTTTGATTCGGGCTCTATGCCCTACGCACAGTGGCATTATCCTTTTGAAAACAAAGAAAAAATTAACGGCGGACTCGCCTTCCCGGCCGATTTTATCGCGGAAGGCGTAGATCAAACCCGCGGTTGGTTTTTTACCCTACACGCCATTGCCACCATGTGTTTTGATTCGGTGGCTTACAAGGCGGTGGTGTCAAACGGTTTGGTGCTCGACAAGAAAGGCCAGAAAATGAGCAAGCGGCTCGGCAATGCGGCAGATCCGTTTGAAACCCTTGAAAAATACAGCGCCGACGCCACGCGTTGGTACATGATTACCAATGCCCAGCCCTGGGATAACCTGCGTTTCGATGAAAATGGAATCACCGAAGTGCAGCGCAAGTTTTTC
>JAIVHP010000093.1 GCA_020201045.1 Flavobacteriales bacterium | reverse complement strand
CTTCGGTAGAGCCCGTGAAATCCGCTGTCTTCATTAGATCCGGCAACCATGTATACGTAATTGGGGTTGGCCGGAGTGGTGGCAATTGCAAGTCGGTTTACATCGCCAAAGGCAGGGACTCCATCAAAAACCTGATCGAAGTTCTCCCCATTGTCGGTAGATTTATAAAACCTGCGGCCCGAGGCATACACCTGAGACGGATCTGAGGGGTTAATTTCAATATCGCGAATTACATCGTTAATCGTTTCTACCCACGACTGACCGCCATCGCTGGTGGTGTAAAGCCCGTTGTGCGTTGCAACCCAGAGCCGTTGAGAATTATCGGGATCCATCAGGATTTTACTGCATCGCACACCTTCAGATACTTGGAATGCTAAGCTCGTATTATCCCAGGTTTCGCCTCCGTCTTCAGACTTTAAAACCCCGAGGCTGTAGGTGTCGTTCCCATCGCCATCGCCCGTCGCGAGGTAGAGAATATCTGTATTGGTGGGATCTATTGCGAGCCCCGAAGCGCCAATGGCCGGTAAATTATCTGTGAGCGGAACCCAGTTATTCCCGGAGTCGGTGCTCTTCCACAACCCACCAGAAGGGGTGCATACGTAGACAATATCGTTGTTAGAAGGATCTTCAACGATGGCGTTTACCCTACCCAGGCCGGGGTTCCATCCGTTTTGCCCTTCCCATTCAAAAGGCCCAACAGCTTCCCATTCGGTATCGGTTTTTGCTTCCAAACCTTTTATTTTCCGGCCTTTCTTCCACTCGGTGTAAAAGGTGTATCCACTTAAGCGCTCGCCCGAAGGATAAACGCGTGGCGCCATAAAGTCTTCCCATCGCTTATACTGCTTCCAGCCTTTGCCGCGTTCGTAGCCTTTATCTCCCCAGTGCTCTTCAAAGGATTCCTGCACTTCGTAGAAGTTTACTTCGTGGTTTTGCATTAAATTTACCCAATCCTGGGCGCTGATCTGAAGTCCCCAAAAAAGGACGAGCGAAAGCAGTAAATATTTTTTCATGAAATCGGTTTCTTTCCACTAATTAAAGAGATATAGACTAGATTCGCTAATTCAGTTTTTACAAAAATTGGAATGTAATCTTGAAATACATCACACCGCATATAAAAGAGACCGCAGACGGAAGCCACACCCTTTTTCGGGATGATCTGGACGAAGCTTATCATTCTTATCACGGTGCGGTGCAGGAATCGCTTCACGTATTTATCAGGGAAGGGTGGGAGAGAGCGGCACAAAAAAGCCCAAGAGAAATCTCTGTATTTGAGTTGGGCTACGGCACCGGGCTCAATGCTTATCTCACGCTGGCTTCTGCCGAAAATCAGCGTGTTTCCACCGTATTTCGCTCCATTGAAAAATACCCCGTCCATCCCGATGCGCTTCGCAAGCTCAACTACCGTTCTATTGATGTGTTGTCGCCTTACGCCGATAAGATTGAAGCGGTAATAGCTTTGAGTTGGGATGAATTACACGAGGTTTCCCCACACTTCAAACTCGAAAAAATATACGGCGACATTTTGGAATACCGCGGCGAAAAAGGGACCTGCGACGTGTTTTACTTCGATGCTTTTGGCCTTCGCGCCCAGGGGGAATTGTGGGGCGAAAAGGTTTTTCAGATTGCCTTTGAACTCTTAAAGCCCGGGGGGATTTTGGTTACGTATGCATCAAACGGTTCAGCGCGGCGCGCCATGACCGAAGTGGGTTTTGTGGTAGCGAGAATCCCCGGAGCACCCGGTAAACGCGAAATGATGCGCGCTGAAAAACCACTGAAATCTTGAGCTTCCCTTTTAACGTGCGCGTTTACGGAGTTCTATTCGAAAAAGGAGCTGTTCTGCTGAGCTCAGAGACATATGCGGGCAGGCGGTTTACCAAATTTCCAGGCGGTGGATTGGAATTTGGTGAAGGACTAAAAGACGCCATTGTACGGGAATTTATGGAAGAAACCGGGGTGGAAGTGAAGGTGGTAAAACACCTCTACACAACTGATTTTTTTCAGGAATCTGCTTTTAACCCGGCCCATCAGGTGATTTCGGTTTATTACCAGATAGCTTTTTCACAGAAACCCGAACAATTGCCATCGCTCATTTCTCTGGAAGCAGATCAAACTTTTGAGTGGGTAGAGCTGGAATCGCTCACGGCGGAGATGGTGACTTTTCCCATCGATCGGTATCTCATCGAAAAGGTACTGCCCGGACTAGGCCGATAGAAACCGTCTTTCGACCATATTTGCAATCCGATCGAAGAGTTTTTTTGGGAATTCGTTGAAGTTTAAAAGGGCGACCCATCCATCGGTTTCGGCCACATCTTCAAACCACTCTTCGTAATAACAATCGTCGGAGTAGTGAAAATTCAAAACGTTTTCGCCGATAAGGATAAACTTATCTACCCCTTGCTCAATAAAGTGATCGGCAATATCGCGTTTCAGAAACATGATATCGTTGTGGAGGCAGTCGTTCCACTCGCCCATAAGCTCGAAGATGACAAAACCATGGCTATAGTCTGCGAAAAGCACCTTCATAAACAGCGAGGGCGAGCCAAAGTCGTCCCACTGCGGATGGATCAGGTGATCGTAAAGGGAGTGTGTAAATTCAAATTCGCTGTATTGCCTTCCGTAAAAAGGCGAGCGGGGATCTTCTTCGGCCTGGTATGCCGATCTCCAGTTGTAGTAGGGTTCTATACTGTGCATGCGTAATGGGGTACTTATTTATTGTATTTGCCAATCGCGTCTCTCACACTTCCGTGTTTCCTTAAAAGCGCATTGGCTTCTTCGTAGCTGGCACCGGTTTGCTCCATCACCATTTTGGTACCTCGATCTACGAGTTTGTTATTGCTTAACTGCATATCTACCATTTTGTTTCCTTTTACCCGCCCCATTTTAATCATCAGGCTGGTAGAAATCATATTCAGCACGAGCTTCTGTGCGGTTCCCGATTTCATGCGTGTACTGCCGGTCACATATTCGGGTCCAACGTTGATTTCGATCGGAAACTCGGCGGCGATGGCCACGGGAGCTCCGGGGTTGCAGGTAATTGCGGCGGTTAGAATACCTTTTTCGCGCGCTTTTTTCACGGCGCCTATCACGTAGGGGGTGGTGCCCGATGCAGCTATTCCCACCAGAATATCATTTCCGCCTATTTCGTGTTCCTGAAGGTCGTCCCATCCCCGATTTTCATCGTCTTCTGCAAATTCTACCGCCTTGCGCATGGCGCTGTCGCCGCCGGCCATAATTCCGACCACCAATCCGTGCGGAACACCAAATGTGGGGGGGCATTCGCTGGCGTCTACCACACCGAGCCTTCCGCTGGTACCCGCACCGATGTAGAAAAGACGGCCGCCTTTTTTCATTCGGGTGGCAGCCTGCGCCACAAACGATTCAATCTCGCCAATTTTCGCTCTAACGGCGGAATGCACCTTCGCATCTTCGTCGTTAATTTCCCTGAGAATTTCTCCGACAGACTTTTTTTCCAGGTCGGTGTAAAGCGAATCTTTTTCGGTTATTTTTTCCACGGGGTAAAGGTAAAAACAAAAAGCCCCCATGCGAGAGCATGGGGGCTTAATAGGTTAGCGCAAGTTCAAATTAATTGAACATTACTTTTTTAGTTATGCGTTGGTTATCGAAAATGATCTGCATTAAGTACACGCCGGTATTTAAGCCGCCGCGCTCGAAGGTGTGGAAGTTATTATTTACCACTTCTTCGGATACGAGTCTTCCTGTAATGTCGTAGACTTCAACTCTTCTAATTGGGAACTCATCGTTTTGAATAGAAACTGTGGTCTGTGCGGGATTTGGGAAGAGATTTGTCGATCTGTCTAATTCATTCTCATCGGTGCTGAGGGCGCAAGGGTTACCTTCGAATTCAAAAACACACATCATGCGGGGATTCACATATCCCTGTATGGTGTCAATATAAGCCAATCCTTTTTCGGAGCTCATGCCTGGATTACCTGCGAGACTTTGCTGGTGTATCTCATCTGCATCGTAATTGCTTCCAAGGGCGGCATTCGTTGCAGCTACTACTTGCTGTAGGGTTTCAAAATCCCACCAATCCCATGGGCTACCTTCGTTGGTGAATATGTTGCCATCAATGGTATTGATCGGAAGCAAAAGTGGAAGCAATCCTTCTGGGTTTGGCGCTACCGTGATTTCGGGCTGCGAGCCCAAAATGTATTCATACGTCTCACCATAAAGCTCACGTGCTCTGTCGGTGAATACATCATTGCCATCTGGGATGGATGCGAATACGCTATTGTTACCAAATTCGACAGCTTGTTGTATGAAAACATTTCCACCGGAAACGTCAACAACATCTTCGTTGGTGGTGGGAACTACTACAGTACCATCGTCAAATGGAGCAAAGGGATCGCGAATACAGTGAATGGTCACCATTGGAGCATCCCCTTCTTCTAACCACGAAATATCAGCAAGGGCACCGCCCATGTTAATAGACATGGAGACTTCTTTCGAAATACCTGCCTGCTGCAGTGGGTCTGGGAGTCGAATCGCGCCTGGCTCGCCATTTATCCCACCGTCTACGGTTTCAAGAACATATGGCAAGCCATCCTCCCCAATAAATTTAGGAATGGCAATTTCATTGTTGTAATCGTCAAGCGTAGCATAAGCTTGCGCCACATAACCGCCCGATCCCTGACCGAAGAGTGCCACTTGCTCAGGGTTAATTCCGTAAGGATTTCCTTGAGCAGCCGTAGACCTCATGTACCGAACAGCAGTTTGGGTGTCGTGAATAGCTCTGTAAACTGCTTGTAAAAGTGTTCCACGTCTTACATCTGGATCTTCAGAAATTGGATTCCATCCCAATCGGTAGCTCAACGCAGCAACTACATAACCTTTCTGTGCCCACTGCTTGCAGAGATTAACAACTACACTGTCCTTTCGGCTTCCACCCGGACCACCGTTTACAACTGGCGGTAGAAAATTACCTGTGTGAATATAGACAATCAAAGGCCTGTTGGTTTCTGTGTCTTCTGCAGGTGGAGTGTAAATATCCATTTCGATGGGAAAGAGTTTTGCAACTGTTTGTTGCTCGTCAGGCAGGTCGCTATTGCTCACAAAAAAATTGAGAGGCACGTCATCACCATCTTCGATAAATCCGTTAATTGTATTCATATCAGCCTGAAAGCCCGCAAAATCGCCAAAGTCAGAGCGCAGTGCGTCGACATTAAAACCAATTTGCTCACCTTCTGTGATAATTTGAGAATCAAAAATTTGATCCAGATAGCGCGTTTGTCCCTGAACGCTAGTAGCCCCTATTACGCAAAGTAAAAGTGACCAAATTTGTAAAGAATTTTTCATAGAGAGTTGATATTAATTTATTGATGAATGTAATTAAAATTATCGATTAAGCCATTCGTAGGTAATAGAAATATACGCCATTCTTCCTATTCTAGGCCCACCATAAACCGTGAAAACTTCATTATCGGTCAGGTTGGAAGCCCCAATTTTCAGTGATGTGTTGATGTCCTTAAAGTTTGCAGTCACAGCGGCATCTAAAAGGTAATAGCTGGGTACGAAACCGGTAAACTGAGGACTACCTTCAAATTGGAAGCCATCTATCCACTTATAATTCACTCCGAATCCCCAATTCCGCAATCTGAACAACCCGAAGTCGGTGTTTAAATCTCTGGCATTTACTCCAATATTTAATTTGTGTTCCGGGGTATTAAAGGCGGGGATAATGGGGTCGTCGTCTCCGCTTACCAGCTTATTAAAAGAGTAATTCGTTGTGAGTGCATAGTTTTTGTAGAAGTAATAGTTTATTCCAATGCTCGCGCCTTGGGTGGTAACTCGGTCAACAGCATTGGCAGCTATTCGATAAATGTCGAAATTGCCTGGCAGCGAATTATTGGGTGTATAAGGGATGTCTAAACCGATATTGAAGCCGATAAAATCTCTGTATATGCTGTAATAGTAGGCGGCATCAACATAAACCTTGTTGAGAAATGTTCCGCGATAGCCCACTTCGAAAGTTCTAACCTTTTCGGGCTTTATGGGGGCTGCGTTGTAAAATTCAAGTCTGTTCCAGGCAAAAGACGCTCCTGCATTTCTGGCTTCGTTAAAGGATTCAACTGTTGCCAGTGAATCAAAGCCATTCAGGTTTCCAATAAGTGTTGCGCGACCCGCATCGTAAAACAGGTATTGATCTGCAAGAGTTGGGTTTCGTACAGCAGCAGAAAAACCTGCTCGCACAATAGATTTCTCATTAATGTTGTAAACGAGCGATACCGCTGGTGAGAAAACGGCATCAAAATTCTGATTTTTATCCATTCGCATGGTTGCCTTCAGAATCAACTGATCCTGAATGAGTTTGTTTTCGTATCCGGCGTAAATGCCGTATTCCCAATTGGTGATTTTGCTGTACGAAGAATCCGTGCGAACTGTGGTGAAGGTAGTGTCATTCGACTCGGGATCAATTTGCATAACCCTTTTTCGCTGGTAAGTGAGCGAATCTTCGAAAATGGTTCCACGGCTATCCGGTGTATATAAACGGCCGTTTCCACCGAGAATGAATTTTCCAAAATCGGTATTCCATGTGTATTCCCCCTGGGCGTGGTAGAGCGCTGACTTGTCGTAAAACCGCGATCCGTTGTCTGTGAAAAGCCGACCCGTTACATCGTTAAATAGCGAGTCAAAGCGTTGCGTGCCCGGCTCGAAATAGGGCTGTTGCCCAAAAACGGTAGATGTTTCCGTCTGCTCGCGGATTTGAGCGTTGTAAGACTCCATGATTTCTGGGTTGTCTTGTGCCCATTGATTTTGATCTGAAATAATTCCATTGGTCCATGCCTGTTGGGCTGCCTGAAAGGCTTCTATTGTTTCAAATTCGCCAAACTGCGGCCGCGTATCTTCGTAGTCATCTCGATTCGGCATTCCTTGCTCATAAAGCTGGTCGGCATTTTGGCGATAGAACGAACCGTAGTCCTGGCGTAAACTAATCCGGTTATCGCCCTGATAAATGGTAGTTCCAGCCCCATAGCTACCGCTGTAATTCAGCACGAGGTCTTCTTTAATTTTGTAGTATAAACCAATGTTAGCCTTTGTATTTCGCGTATCGTAATCTGCAATATCGTTCTCGCGATAGCCAGTTCGGTAAACTCTTCCCAAGCCGGGAGAATTCGTGTTTCTCGAAAAATTGTTTCCTCCTACCGTTACTTCGTCCCCATATATATTTACAGCGTCGTACCCCGAATAATTCTCTCTCCCCACCGACGATCCGTCTACGGGGTTGTAATTCGTCGCTTCCCAATCGTAAGCGGTCATGTAAAACAAGTTGAGCTTATACCCGAATTTATCTTTACCTTGTTTATTTTTTATCACATCTGCCCATCTCACCGCTCCTTCAAACAAGGATCGCTCCCCGCCTTTAAGCGAAACGGTTAAACCGGGGAATAGAAACGGATCCTTGGTCTTCATATCAATTACCCCGTTAAATGCCCCGGGACCGTAATATGCCGAACTCGCACCGGCAATGATGTCGACCGATTGCACATCCAGATCTGATGCGCCCAGAAAGTTTCCCAGTGAAAAATTCAAGCCCGGAGATTGGTTGTCTACTCCGTCTATTAATTGCAAAGAACGAACGGGAGATGTGGAGTTAAAGCCGCGCGTATTGATGATTTTAAAGCCGAGACTCGCCGAAATTTACCGTGACTTCCTTTGGGCTGTAGCCCAAGAATTTTACAACGAGAAGAATGGGGGGATTTTGATCCACTTCCAGTTCAAACTCACCTTGCACATTAGCAACACTGCCAATGGTTGTCCCTTTCACCACGACCGATGCACCAATGAGGGATTCACCCGTATCTCCGTCTGTAATTGTTCCGCGAATGGTGCCCTGTCCTAAAATTGAACCAATAGAAAGCAAGAAGCAAACTGCCAGTAAGTTGGCTTTTAACTTTGACATATGAAACATCTACCTGAGTATAATAGTGTGCAGTTTACACTTTTGAAGCCAAAGTAATTAAATCTGCAAAAGCACTTCTACGCGGAAGCACTTTTTTTTGAAGGTTTTTTTCGGCATTACTACTTTCTTAACATCGAGCTGATTCGCAACATTCACTAGTATATGGATGGGTATTTCTCCGGATATGCTTCCCGCATAATGTCATATGCCGTTTCTACAACATCTTCAATATTGGGTTTTGAAAAGTAATCACCATCGCTACCATATGCAGGTCTGTGCGCTTTTGCGGTGAGCGTAATGGGCTGGCTGTCCAGATGGTAGTATCCCTTTTGTTTATTGATTACCTGATCGAGCATAAAGGCCGACGCGCCGCCCGGCACGTCTTCGTCTACAATAAGCAGGCGGTTGGTTTTGCTCAAGCTCTCCGCTACCATGTGCTCCTTGTCGAAGGGTAGGAGGGTTCGGGCGTCTATCAGCTCGGCGTGTATGTCTAATTCAGCCAGATCTTTGCAGGCCGCCTCCGCGATGTTACAGGTTGAGCCGTAGGAGAGAATGGTAATATCTGTGCCTTCGCGCACAATTTCGGGAACGCCAAAGGGGATGGTATATTCGCCGAGGTTCTGTGGTTTGGGCTCTTTTGTTCGGTATCCATTTAGGGGTTCTACCACGAGCGCCGGATCGTCAGACTGGAGCAGGGCATTGTAGAACCCGGCGGCGGTTACCATGTTTCGGGGTACGCAAACCAACATTCCGCGAAGGGAGTGGATTACCGCTCCCATCGGAGAGCCGGAGTGCCAAATGCCTTCTAATCGGTGTCCACGTGTACGCACAATTAGCGGAGCTTTTTGCCCGCCCTTGGTGCGGTAGTGCAGCGTAGATAAATCGTCGGTGAGGGTTTGGATGGCGTAGTAAAGGTAGTCCAGGTATTGAATTTCGGCAATGGGGCGTAGTCCGCGCATCGCCATTCCAATTCCTTGTCCTACAATAGTGGCTTCGCGAATTCCCGTATCGGAAACGCGCAGTTCGCCAAACTTCTCCTGCATACCTTCCATGCTCTGGTTTACACCGCCAATTTTTCCGGTGTCTTCCCCAAAGGTGAGTACTTCCGGGTATTTTTCGAATAGCATCGAGAAATTGTCGCGGAGAATAATCCGACCGTCCACTTCTTCGGATTCGTCTGAAAAAACGGGGTCGATAACTTCTAAGTTTTCTACCGATTGATCTGACCTGGAATAAAGGAAGTCACTGTATCTCGCCAGGTTTTCTTCGCGGTGTTCTTTTAGCCAGCTCACCAGATTTTCGCGTGGGCTGCCCGAATCATTTCTGGATAATCGAAGCGCTTTTCTGGCGGCGGTAAATACGTCTTTCCGGATGGGGTCCATGGCTTTCGACAGGGTATCGGCAATTTTTTGGATTTTGGGATTATCTTCTCCAAAGCTTTTTAAGATCTCCACCACTTCGCTTCGGTCCTGGTCAATCTCATCCTGAAATTCCTTCCAGGCTGCTTTCTGGGCTTGCCTTACTTCTTTTTTTGCCGCTTGCTCTATGGCGTCGAGCTCATCGGCTTCTGCCAGATGGTGCTCCAGAATAAATGCGCGCATTTTTACAATGCAGTCGTATTCTTTAGACCACTCC
>JAIVHP010000092.1 GCA_020201045.1 Flavobacteriales bacterium | reverse complement strand
CTACCACGTCGGACAAGTCGTGTCGTTTCGCCGTACCACAGGCAACCCGATTAAACAGGGCATAAGTATGATGTACGGCACAGGACCTTAGATCATAAAATCCGAGTCTCCATTTTTAGCCGACAGAAACCGTTTGCGTTTACAGCCGGGCAAATACCGCTTTACTGAACGACAGCTTTAACCACTTTGAGTTTCTCACCATCTGAAAGTCGGATGAAATAAACGCCATTTTTGAAATTTGAAATGTCTAACTGTTGGTAACCGTGGTTTTCGGATGTATTCACCAGCCGCTCATCTACCAATTGCCCAACTGCATTAAATACCGCAATCCGTACACCTGGCTTCATTCCATGCCATTCTAGATTCCAAACAGTTCGCGAAGGATTTGGGTAGAGCTCCACCGAGTTCTCAGACTGGTAGTCGACTGTTTCGAGCACTTCATTGATAGTGAAACCGTAGCTCAGGTTTCTACCAAAATTTCCTTCCAAAAACAAAAAGGTTGTTCCATCTGCTTCCTTAAAACGTGTAAACCCCACCCCGTCGGGGTTATCGTCGTATTCCAGCCCGTTATCGCCTTCGTCGTAAACGCGGTAAGTGTAGCACCCTTCGTTGAGGAATATCGTGTCTTCGTAAAGCGTATTGGCTTCCATCTGACTTCGTTCAAAAACCACATTTCCCACGGCATCCGTAATTTCATAACGGTTTTCTGAACCGGCATCGTTGGTTTGGAAAACAACAATAAAATCTTCGGGTACCACACCTGGTAAATCAAAGGCAGAAGCATAAGTGTTATTGTAGGCAATTTCGTCGGAGTTCCCATTTGGTGCAGCGAGCATGACGTAAAAAAGGTTATTCTCATATGCCGTTGTGCTCCAGAACTCGTCTGATACAGGAAGGTCTATTACTTCAGACTCCATAAATTCGAGCGATCCCGTCCATGAAAATTCTTCGGAGTTGGAAATGTCATTTACATAATAAGCGAGGTCGCAAGATGTAAGGGTTTCCGACCCCAAATTCTGAATCACCACCTGAGGGGTTTCGCAAATCACCCCTGTGTTTTCGTATTCAATTTTATTAGAAGGACGCCTAACGTCAACCACGGCCGCATCGAGATTGTGGTTGATGGGACCGTATGTAACCAACTGATGGTTGATATTGTAAACCGCTCCTTCGGGAGCGTCTAAAACATCGTAATCTATCTCTATAGGATCACCGGGTGTAATGAATTCGCTTACGTCGAACTCCTGCAAATCTGTCGGTGCTCCGGGACACCAGCCTGCTCTGTCGTCGGCCCAATTTCTCCCCTGCCCTATCAATGGGTTCAAAGCACATTCTTTCCACACTTCCCAATCTAATAATCCAGCGCCATCGCCAAACAGAAGCTGATGGTTTGTGGGTGTGTATATTCCTTCTGTTTGACCTGAAACTACACTTCTAACTTTAAATGAGCTTCCATCGCTAAGCGTGAGCACTGAACGCGGCTCAAAGTAAAGGCCTGAATCAATCAATGCTTCGGATGTGCGTTCCGATCGCCAAATCTGCTGCACATTGAGTACATCTTGCGGCGGAGTGCCAATATGGAATAAAAACGAGATATCCATATCTTCCTGGAATTCTCCACCCCGCTCAATGGTAAGCCTTTTGCTACCGTTTAAAATAGGGGCAAAATCACTTACATCAACCGTCCAGGTTTTTCCATCTTCCCCCATATCCAGACCCAGACCGAAAGGGCTGCTTTGCGAATGCAACTCAAACCGCATTGGGCGGCGTTCCATATAAGGCAAGTCGGTAATGCTAATGGTACCTTCGGGGCTCACCGGCACCACTTCTTCTACTTCGCCTTGGAGGTTATAAAACACATTGTTTGTCGCTTCCCAAAGCAATTGGTAATTCTCCACAATAATTTCATCGTCTATGTTCGTTCCCTCGTTTGATTCTATTCCATAAGTAGTCACCCCGTTTGGCGTTCTAAAAATGGTATCGTTTACAGTCTCTACAACTGTTGTTTGCTCGTATTCTCCGCGTACCAGGTTGAAGAATGGCCGCTGCGCAGAACTATTAAACCCCTTGTAGAGATCTGCGCCCCGCACTTCGCCCCATAGGCCACCGTTTACCGACACTCCTTCATTCCCACTTCCGCTCAAATCGGTATGGGTAAAGCCCTGCCCGGCATTCATATCGTAGTGCAGTACGAGGTTGTCAATATTTGGATGATCGCTGTCAATATTTTTCCGCAGGTATTCATTCAGAGCTTCTTCCGACAGGGCTACATCCCACACTCGGACTTCGTCTATAAATCCATCGAAATACCGGTTGTTTACTCCGCGGCTTATGCGCAGATTAATCCCTTCGGCGGTATTGGTATTTACATCCAGGTTTACGCCTCCGGGCGCAATGGTTTCGGGCTGACCATCGACGTAGAGAATGATATCGTTTAGACTATCTCCTTCAAAAACACAGGCTACATGGTGCCATTCGTTATCGGTTAGAACGGTTGTTCCCCAGATATTTCCATCGCTCACTTCAGCTCTCAACTCCCCGGTTTCGTTTACTCGAAACGTCCATTTTTCAGATGGGTTATTGGTTCCCCAGGAAACGATCTCTTTTTCTGCTACTCCTGTTTTTATCCAGGCTTCGATGGTTCGCGGGTTATTTCCCGAAATCCCCTTGTACCCGCTAGCTTCGATGTAGTTTGTTCCATCAAAAATATGGTAGCCATCGCCTTGTGAAGCCAATTCTGCTTCAAATCCTTGCGAGCTCGCGGATAAACCTAGATCGGTTTCGGCAGCATTTGGCATGGAATATGAAAACTCAACAATGATATTCGAGTTACCATCCCAGTTAAAAGGTGCTGTAAATTGCAAGCGATTAGAACCCGTTTGAAATTCCCTGTTCTGATAAAAAACCTGTGTCCAGCCTGCAAGATCGGGGTCTTCGGTATCGAGCGTCGTTTTAGAAGTGGGTTTTAGTTTACATCTAAATTGCTGAACATTCGCCATCCCTTCATCAATCATAACATCCAGGGCGTCAATTTCTCCTGCTTCAAAACCCAGGTCACCCAGCTCTGATGCCAAAATAAGATACTGTGCTTTGGCATTTTTGCTCTGAGTGGGCAAGGCTGTTTCCGATACTTCGTCTACACCACCGAGGGCAAACGTTTCTTCGGAGATAACATTTGTTACTTCTACACTTTCCTGCTCTTGCGGAAATATTTCGAAGGTTGGACTGCCTATATAGTTAAACTCAGTTCCCTGAAAGCCCGCTATTTCATGCGAATTCGTAATAGCCTGAGCCGAATCTGTTCGCGAAAAATCGTGAATAAATGTATTGCTCATCAGCGCAAACTCCCCGCATCCCACATCATTTCCTCCTGTATTGTTCACTTCACCATCCTTGCAGCGAAGGCTGTACAGCATAGTGATTCGCGCAATTTCAGAAGTTTCTAAATCCGGAAATACAATGGTTGTATCCCGGCTTGAGCTGTTAAAATTAAATGCTTCTACAACGACGGTATCGCCCGGCTGCTGGGCGCTCGAAATAAACGGAACAAAAAGAAATAGCAATGCTCCAATGGCAACAAAACGTAAACGTTTCATAAGCTCTGTATTTGTCTTTTTAAATGACGATTCCATAAATTTTAGATGTCACTTTTTAAAGGTGGAAATTTAAGGAATAATTTAACTGAAGTCCAGTTTATATTTACGTTAATTTGATATCAATATTACTGGGAATCAATACGCTCAATATTATATCCAGTTAAACCGTTCGCCGTTGGTATTCAAACACCATTTTTGTTCACTAATTCAAAATCAGCCACATGGTTCAGAATGTAGGAATTCCAAAAAAAAGAGCCACCGCGAAACGAATCGGGGTGACTCTTAAATAATTTAAACTGCTGTAATGGATTAATTATTAGCTGGAAGGGTGGAATATTCGTTTGCGTATTCCAACATTTGCGTTGCAAAATCATCGGGATACTCCACTTTAATATCCGTGATATTATCGCCATCCATTACGGGAACCAATTTCGGGTTAATAAATCCCCCGTAGGGTGCGCTATTAAACTTTTCTGTTCTTTTCAGCACTTCGCGGTGCAGTTCTTCATCTACCTGAACGCCGTAATTTTCTACGAGTGCTTTTCCGGCTTCGTAATCTCCTTCTGACTTAATACGTTGAATAAGGCGGAGCAAGTCACCAAATATTTCACGAAGCTTGTCGTAATCGTTTATTTCAAAATACGTTTTTCCATCTCGCGTCACTTTCGAAATTACGTTGTCGCTCTCCCCCTTTTCAAATGCCCAGGCGGCAACGAGCTGCCTGTTACGCATGTGATCTTCTTCTATTTCTTCTCCGGGCTGGAGTCTGCGCAATTGCAGCATCATTCCATTCTTAATGTAATCGTCGTAGGCGTGTCGCCCCACATCGAGGTCGTACATTATGCCCATATCGATGAGTTTGGTATCCATCATGTAATACAAAGCCACGAGGTCGGCTCTGGCTTCTTCGAGTGTGGATGAGTAATTCTTGAGGGTTTCCTTTGGAGTTTCCACGCCCGGGTTTAATTTACCGCTCGCATGGCCAATAACTTCGTGTAGTGCAGTGTGCAGCTTACCCGCGAGCTTATTGTATTTTTTAGATAATTCCATCTCGGTTTCATCGTGCGAAAATTCTTCGAGAAAACCTGATGTTCCTGCCTTTTCGTATGCCGAAACGATATTGCCAAGGCTAATAGACTTCGAACCGTGTTGAGCCCGTATCCAGTCTGCATTTGGTAAGTTCACACCAATTGGGGTCGATGGAGAAGCGTCGCCCGCCTCGCCGGCTACATTGATAAAATTATACGAAATTCCAACTACATTTTCTTTTTTATGGCTGTCTTCAATGGGCGATTCGTCTTCAAAATATTGCGCATTTGCAGCTATCACCTTCATTTTTTCAGATGCATCGAGGTCGCGAATCTGCACAATGGTCTCGTAAGAA
>JAIVHP010000349.1 GCA_020201045.1 Flavobacteriales bacterium | reverse complement strand
CTATAATGTGGCCCGATGTAGGAGTATATCCCCAATGCGCCGCGCCATATCCCAGCTAAACATTTTACGGTGCATTTAAAGTGGCGGTTTCACTGCGTTTGATTGGGATAGACGATCTGGATTGACCTTTGTCGTACTCTATACGAATTAATAATGCTAAAAAATAATACATGGACTTAAAAAACAAAGTAGTATTGATTACAGGAGCTTCGAGCGGAATTGGAAAAGCAACGGCGATGAAATTGGCCAGCGAAGGTGCTTCGGTGGTGCTATGTGCCCGAAGTGAAGATGAACTCAAGGATTTGAAAGGTGAAATTGAAAACGATGGCGGAAAGGCATTGGTTGTAAAAACAGATGTTACAAAGCCCGATGACTTTAAAAATGCCGTATCGCGAACACTCGATGAATACGGATCTATCGATGTACTGATCAATAATGCAGGACTGATGCCCCTCTCCTACGTCGAAAAACTCAAAACCGATGAGTGGGAGAAGATGGTAGACGTTAACATTAAAGGCGTCCTAAACGGAGTAGCCGCGGTATTGCCAACTTTGCGCAAAAATAAAAGCGGACACATTATCAATATTTCGTCTTCGGCAGCGCACAATTATTTTCCAGGCGGCGCGGTGTACTGCGCCACCAAAATAGCTGTAAAAATGTTTTCTGAAGGCCTGAGAAAAGAGCTGGCGCCCGAGTATGGCATAAACGTAACATCCATAGAGCCGGGTGCGGTAGACACCAGTCTGTTTGAAACCATCACCGACGATGATATTAAGGAGAAGATGAAAGGAATGGAGGGTATGACCACCCTGGAAACGGAAGATATCGCCAATGCCATTTTTTACGCCTTAAGCCAACCCGACAGAGTAAACGTAAACGACGTTTATATTATGCCGACAGAACAAGGCTAATTAGTGTCTGTCTATAGAGTCCATTATCGGCGTTGCACTTGATTTAAAAACCCATCGGCGGTTGGCCTGGCAGGCCTGCCTCCCGGAGGGTGGCTTGCTAATGAACTATTTAGTTCAGCCACTTGAGAAGTATAGACAGCCTATAGTAATTACAAACCCCAATAAAAAACAAAATAACATGAGTGAAGTAGGAACGAGAGAAACCATTGAGACCACCAACCCAACAACGGGTAAGCGTCTCGATCACCACGAGTACATGACGGATAAAGAAGTTGAAGATGCCATTTCCAAATGCCACGAGGCCTTCGGGAAATGGAAGAAAGTCTCTCCGGAAGATCGGGCTGAAGTGATAAAAGCCATTGGAAAAGAACTGATGAATGCCAAAGAAGAGTTGGCGCAACTGATGACCGATGAGATGGGGAAAACGTTAAAGCAAAGCGGGCAAGAAGTAGATTTGTGCGCGGCCATTTGCCAATATACCGCAGAGATCGGTCCGAATGAATTGAAAACCGAAGAACGGGAAATGGTCAATGGAAAAAAAGGCCGTGTTTCCTATGCTCCCATCGGTGTGGTTTACGGCATACAGCCCTGGAATTATCCGAGCTACCAGGTGGTTCGATACTCCATAGCCAGTCTTATGGCAGGAAATGCCGTTTTATTAAAGCACGCATCAAACGTAACTGGTACGGGCAAATTCCTGGAGCGGATTTACAGCGATGCCGGTATACCGGATGGCTTGTTTACCACTTTGGTAATTAGCCACGATCAGTCTGACGAAGTGATAAAAAATAAACTGGTACGCGGAGTAACGCTCACCGGGAGCCCCGACGCTGGAAGAAACATCGGGCAAAAAGCCACCGCCCAACTGAAAAAAACAGTGTTGGAGCTGGGAAGCAATGACGCCTACCTGGTTTTTGAAGATGCCGATATAGACCTGGCTGTAAAAGCTTGTGTAAAAGGGCGGATATACAACAACGGCGAAACATGCATTGCGGCGAAGCGCTTTATCGTAACCGAGAAGGTGTACGACGAGTTTCGGGAGAAATTTGTAAAAACGATGAGTGAAGTAAAAACGGGCAATCCCAACAACGAAAGCACCCAATTGGGCCCCATGGCCCGCGAAGATCTACGCGATGATTTGCACGAGCAAGTGGTGAAAAGCGTTGAGAAGGGAGCAAAAATAGCCTGCGGAGGCGAAATTCCCGATGGAGATGGATTTTTCTACCCAGCTACTGTTTTGGAAAATGTACAGCCGGGACAACCCGCTTACGAAGATGAACTCTTTGGGCCGGTAGCTTCACTGATTAAAGCTGTGGATAACGAAGATGCCATGCGCATCGCCAACGACAGTAAGTTCGGACTGGGTGGTGGAATTTTCTCCAAAGATGAAGAAGCCGCTTTCGAAATCGCGGAGAAGCACTTTGACACGGGAATGGTGTTTATCAATTCCTTCGGACTGGCCGATCCAGCAATGCCTTTTGGCGGGGTGAAAGATTCGGGCTATGGCCGCGAACACGGTGGCTTTGGATTGAAAGAATTCGTGAACATCAAAGGTGTAATGAAAAGATAATCACGATGTTTTTTGGTTAGGTTAGGAGCTTGCTGCCGCGGCGGCAGGCTTCTTTTATTTAACGGAAAAGGCATTGAATCTAAACCGTTTTTGTATCTCGCAAAAGGCACGGAATAACGCAGAACTGTTTCCGCATAATTCGGAATGATTCATTTTTAATCTACCATTGTGAACTAACTGAGCGGCCCCAACGCGCTTGAAAAATCGCTCATCATCATAACTGTGAACTTAGTTCGTTTCTGAAGGCAAATTTCTATGCACTTCTGTGATATCCGTTAGACCTTTTTATACCTGTGTTTTTTTCGCTGACAGATCGAGCAGAATAGCACGTATTCTATTGATTGGCCACATTTAAATCATCGTAAGCGCTTAACGCCCTGCGCACGGCCGCAATTCTGGTAAAGACGCTCAAACGATGAAGCCTGAAAAACACCGTTATCCGATTAGAAAACTCCCTTGCTGACATAATTCAAGCTTAGCCCATCACGAAAGCTCCCGCGTTTAAACGACGACAAAATGGTGAGAATCGGATGTATCTGGTACACAAATAAGTAGTATCTTCGCACACTCATTTTTTATCCTATTTATTTAGGTTGTTACCTTATATGGTAAGCCGGAAAGCACCCCAGTTCAGTAATTCACAATTCACCGGCTTGCAAGAATATCAGTAACCATTTTTTAAAAACATGGCTGAAAAAAGCAAAGAAGTACAGGAGCTTATCGAATCAAATGATGAGCTGGAAAATTACTTTCGGAATACAATCATACCGCAATTATATGTGGATGGAGAATTGCAACTCCGGAAATACACGCCACCGGCGATGCGCCAATTCAATTTGTCAGAAAGCGATATCGGAAAACCAATAGGCGATATTAAAGATAATTTGCGTTTTCCGACCATCTCAGAAAACATTCAGCAGGTAATCGAAACCAGAGAGATTCTTGAAAAAGAAATTCAAACGACCGACATGCGTTGGTATCAAATGAATATCATCCCTTATGTAAAAATAAAGGATAACCGAACAGATGGTGTAATCATCACATTCGTTGAGATCACCGACCGCATAAGAGATCTGAAAACCCAGGAAAAATTGATTGCCGACAATGCCATTTTGTTGGATACCATTTCTCATGATATCAGAAATCCACTGGCCAATCTGGTTGTCGCCGTGGAGCTTTTCAAGTCTACTTCTCCGGATGATAAGCAGGAATTTATGACGCTTTTGAAAATAGTGGACGATTCTCTTTTGAAAATGCACAATCTCATAATCGAATTAACGGAGTCGAGAAAGGAAGCGTACGAGCGCAATGCCGAAAAAGAACTTCTCGACTTTGAGCATATACTAGAAGATGTAAGACTTACCCTGAGCGATAATTTTATTAAGTCCAACGCAAGTCTTTCAACTGATATTCAGGTATCTGAAATCACATTTTCCAGAAGAAAACTGCGTACTGTGATGTTCAATTTGATTAATAACGCCATCAAGTTTAAGTCTGCGGAACATCCGCCTAAAATTCATATTACCACGTATTGCGAAAATAAGTACTTCGTGATATCTGTGAAGGACAATGGAATAGGCATAGCCGAAGATAAAATAGAGTCCATATTTTTAAAGTACAACCGGTTAGATCACGATATGGAAGGCTCTGGTATCGGATTGTATTTGGTGAAAGAAATCGTGACACACGCAGATGGAAAAATTGAAGTGGAGAGCCAATTGGGTAAGGGAACGGAGTTTAAAGTTTACCTGAAGACGGAGTAGGTATTGTAAGTTCGGAAGGGGCTTCACCTCCTACACATCTCAATTTCGAGATTTCAATCAAAGAAAAAGACCCGGTTTACTGGGTTTTTTTGATGTCGATTTGAATCATTAAAGTAGAATAAGTGTTTATGAGCATTTCTCGAAATCTCGAACTCGTTTCGGAGTAAGCGAAGCAACCCCGGACTTGTTTCGGGGTAAGCGAAGCAATCCCGAACTTGTTTCGGGGTAAGCGAAGCAATCCCGAACTTGTTTCGGGGCTCTCCGTTCCCTCCGCCCTTCAGTGGAGTTCAAGGGTCGGATGTATTTTTTTGGATATCTGTTTAAATGATTTACGCAGAGAACTCTGAGAAAATGGACAACCAAAGCTCAAATTGATGAGTGCACCGAGGATCGCGAGCGATCAGTGAGATACCCGACGACATTTCTCTTTGCAGATTCTCACAGCGTGCTTGCACCCTTAAGCCTTATGCGCAATCCCGAACTTGTTTCGGGGTAAGCGAAGCAATCCCGGACTTGTTCCGGGGTAAGCGAAGCAACCCCGGACTTGTTCCGGGGTAAGCGAAGCAATCCCGGACTTGTTTCGGGGTAAGCGAAGCAACCCCGGACTTGTTCCGGGGTAAGCGAAGCAATCCCGAACTCGCTTCGGGGTAAACGAAGCAACCCCGGACTTGTTCCGGGGTAAGCGAAGCAATCCCGAACTTGTTCCGGGGTAAGCGAAGCAACCCCGGACTTGTTCCGGGG
>JAIVHP010000091.1 GCA_020201045.1 Flavobacteriales bacterium | reverse complement strand
GGTAGACCAGTCATATGAGATTCAGTATAATATGAATTCCATCTTTTTCCTGAATTCCGATGAAGGTTGGCTTACCGGTGGAAATGACGGTATCGTGCTCCATACTACCGATGGAGGCGAAACATGGAACGATGTGCCCACCGGCTTTAGCTCAGCGCTAAACCAACTCTATTTTACCGATGTGAATGAAGGCTGGGCGGTAGGCATTAACGGATTGGTTTTAAATACGGTCGATGCCGGCGAAACCTGGGTGCAACAGGAAATCGGTACTACAAAATCCCTGCGCGGAATTAGCTTTGGCGGAAACGGGCAGGCCTGTATCGTTGGGCATGACGGCACTATTTTATTGGCAGCTAATGTTCCCGATGCGCCCGAAGCAGAAGCAGAGCAAAGCGTTTGCGACGACGCGACGCTTAGTGAACTCAATGCTGAGGGGACAAGTATATTATGGTACGATAGTCCGGTTGGCGGAGATAACCTTCCCTTGAGTGCGGCACTCGAAGATGGGGTGGTTTACTACGCCGCCCTGGTGGAAAGCGGTTGCGAAAGCGAAATGCGAACCCCTGTGCTGGTTACTGTCAATAACAATACTGCCTCTACCGATACCCATGAAGCCTGTGAAAGTTTTACGTGGATTGACGGTGAAACGTATACAGAATCTAATAATACCGCTGTTTTCACAATTCCCAACGCAGCCGGTTGCGATTCTATCATTACCCTCGATTTAACCATCCAAGGTCCAATAGAACTTAGCGTTACTACAGAAGGGGAGACCATTACTGCAAATATCTCCGGCGCCACTTATCAATGGCTGGATTGCGAAAGTGATTTCGAGGCAATCGACGGTGAAACGGAGCAATCTTTCACTGCTACAGCCAATGGGGATTATGCGGTAGAAGTTACCGTAGGACCTTGTACAGAAGTTTCGGAATGTGTAAACATCTTTACGGTTTCTACAGATTTCTCAGGTGAAATTCCGGCTAGAATTTACCCCAATCCGACAAGCGGCATATTGAACATCGAATTCTCAGACAATTTTGGAGATGATACCAGCATCTCGTTGATTGGATTGGACGGAAAAGTAGTGCAGAATGTTTTACTTCCACCGGTTGGTCAAACAGGTATCGATGTGGGAGATCTTCCTGCGGGTGTCTATATCCTGAAATTTATGCGGGGAAACGCTGCGGTTTTTCAGAAAGTGGTGAAGTATTGATGGGAAAACCACAGGGCTGATATTGCGGAATACTTGAGCTTAAACTTGAGCGAACTTTCCTAATCCATTAACCTGTACAAAACAATCTGTTTGCTCCCTTTTGATTTTAGATTCTTCAGTACGCCTTCCCAAAGCTCGAGAGCAGGCTCCACCAGTCTGCATCGCCAGACTTTTTGCCGAGCCGCACGATAATGAGATTTTTTTCGGGATGAACGTAAATGTACTGTCCCAAAATGCCCTGCGCCATAAAGTCGCCCGATTTTGTGGGCAGCCACCACTGGTATTGATAGTACCACGCACTTCCGTTAGTGGTATCGATCCTGGTCGATTGATTTACCCACTGTTCAGATACAATTTGCCGGCCGTTCCAATTGCCTTTGTTTAGGTACAACCTCCCGATTTTGGCGTAATCTCTCGCCCGGGCGTTGACGCAGCAAAACGTCTTTTCCATTCCGTTTTTCTTTCGGTCTATGCTCCACGATGCGTCGTACTCCATTTCGAGGGGTTTCCAAATTTTCTCTTCCAGGTAAGATGTTATGGTTTGATCTTTGAGCGCCCTTTCCAAAACCAGTCCGAGTAGCTGTGTGCTTCCGCTCACATAGTCGAATCGCTCTCCGGGCTTGTCTTCCAGCTTCATCTTGCCTACTGCCTTCCGCAGGTTTCTGCCGTAATAGAACGTTGCGGCATCCCCGAAAGGGTTTATGTAGCTCTCCTTAAAATCGAGTCCCGAAGTCATTTGTAATAAATGCGCGATGGTCACCTCGTCGAATCCGTTTTCTGCAAGTTCGGGAATGTAACCGGTTACAGGGTCGTTTACCGACTGTATGAGCTGGTCGTCGATGGCGCAGCCAATCAGGATGGAAGTAAACGATTTGGCCATCGAAAACGAAGGCACAATAGACTCCTTATCGTACTTTCCCCAATAGTTTTCGTACTGTATGGTGTCGTTTCGAATGATGATAAAGGCCACCGTTTTATTGTCTTCGAGGTAGGCTTCAAAAGGATAGTTCTGGTCTTTTACGGTTACAACCTTCGGAGCTTTTCCATCTTCGGCAACTGAGAACTGAAACGTTTCCTTTCCCTTCTCAATGTCCCGCGCGGGAAATTTTTTATGGTCCTTGATGTCTGCGAAGTTGTAAATCACAAACCGGCCCAGTTTGCAGGAGTTTGCCGTAGTTGCTATCAATGCAAGGAATAATAAAAATGGAAGTGGTCTCAGGTTTTTCATTAAGGGATTTGCTTAAGTCGGAATACAATTGTTGGAGTGAAAATAATAAACCGTCATAATTGAGAATTTGAGATTCATCGTCAGCATCTTAGGAATATAACCGATCATGTTCTGTTTTATTATCGGTCGCTATGGCTAGTGCTGAAAAATTAAACGAAATCCATCAATACAAATATCGAATAATCGCCATTCTACGGCTTATTTTTTTGCGCTTCGCCAGGGCTATCAAAAGTAGACTTTTTCATCTGCCGAATAAATCCCATGCCGGGTTGTTCACCTTTTAGAATCTAATCGATAAGGGGTGTTGATATACTATTCAAACCCGTTAATCAAATAACCATGAAAAAGATTTACCTGGCTCTGACCTCGATGTTTGTGTTAACCGCTTTCGGAACGAGCGCTCAAGAGACGACAATGCCTTACCCAAAGAAACAGTCCGGTGTTGTAAGTCCCGGCTTGCATCAGGATAGTTCCTTATCCAATGGGTTGAAACTTCCGAATCGGCCCGTGCAACAAGGGACGAACACTTTTACCATCCCGGTAGAAGACCAACTATTCAGCCCCATCCGCTGGTATGCGCTGGAGAATGCCGACAACCCGAATTATTGGAAAAACGTGGATACAACACGCATCTGGATTGAGCTGGAAGTGGGCCGAAGCCTGGACGAAGAAGAGATCGCCGAGTTTTTGGAGTCCTTCGGATTTGGGGAGCCCGAAAACCGAAGCATGCATCCGCAAGCGACGAACTTTTTCCAATTCTACCGGCCGGAAACCACGGTAAACGAAATTGTACTTATGGCTGAAACAGCACGCAGCATTCCAGGTATTCTATTCCTCGAGCCATCGGCCATTTACAAGGGAAACGTTGTGCCCAACGACCCCCTGTGGAACGAACAGTGGGGCCCTTTCGCCATCTATGCCGATGAGGCCTGGGATTACGGAACCCAGGGAGCGGAGAGTTGGAATGTGCTGGCTGTTTTAGACGACGCCATCGATTGGCTGCACGAAGACTTATACGACCAGATATGGTACGGGTACGACTACGGGTTTAACGATGCAGACCCCACCCTTGACGGCGATGCACAGACACATGGAACCCACGTTACGGGTATCATGTCGGCCAGCAACAACAACGAAGTGGGCATAGCCGGGATGTGCGCAGATACAGTTTATTTCGCCAAGGTTACAGATAACACCTATTTCACCAACAATGGGAGCTACAGCAATGCGGCAATTATCAATGCCATGTACGACATTGGGTTAATGGAACGCGTTTTTGTAATCAACCTGAGCCTGGGTGGCGGAGCGCCGAGCTCGGCGGCAGAAATGGCTTTTAACTTTGCCTGGAACAGCGGGAAGTTGCCCATTGCTGCAAGTGGAAATGAAGGGCAATCGGAAGTTTCCTATCCCGCGGCTTATTCCGCGTGTATGGCTGTAGGTGCGATAGGTACGGATGGCAACGAACTTTACTTAGCCAACTATTCCAATTCCGGGTCGCAACAGGAAGTAACCGCGCCGGGCGGAGACATGAATTCGGGTTATGGCATCATTTCTACGATTCCCGGAAATCAATATCAACCTTTCGACGGAACATCCATGGCTTGTCCACACGTAGCTGGCTTGGCGGGTTTGATGAAGTCGTTGAATCCGAACCTCACCAATGTGGAAGTTCGCAATATCATCAATTCCACCTGTTTCGATCTCGGAGCCGAGGGCTGGGACCCCGAATTTGGATATGGAATGGTAAATGCCAAGTTAGCGCTCGACATTGCTTTGGGAGTGGTAACCCATACCCATGAAGAAGCGGGGCTCCAACTGAAGCTCTATCCCAATCCGGTAGCCAATGAATTATGGGTGCACAATGAAAACCACGCGGCGAATACCCAGCTCAGGATTTTTGATCTCAACGGGCGATTGGTTCAAAGCGATAACCCCGTGCGCGATATTTTTCCGGTAGATGTGAGCAGCCTGCCAAATGGTGTTTACATCGTTCAGGTAGATGGAAATCAAAGTCGCTATACCAGTCGTTTTGTAAAAGCCAACTAGCTATTAAATTCTTTTGAAGAGACCGACCTAACGGTTTGATCAGAACGAATTTGAGCCACCTATTTGCAATCCGGTGCGTTTTTATTGAGAATGTCGGATTTTAGGTAATCGTTTTTGGGATTTGGATTCCATACAAAGTCATTTATTTCCGATACTGTAAATAGCTTTTCGGGATTTGAACGGAGAAGGAAATCAGTAAAATCGTCTTCCATTAATTTTAATTCGTCAATTTGGCAAGCCGATAGTTTTTGCTGAGTGGCCAGACTGCCCAGACTATCGATTTCCGCCGGCTTTACACCTTCGTTCAGCGAAATGGAGCATGGCGAAGGTTGGCTCACGATTCGTAAGTTCGTTCGATCGATAGGCCCGTCGGGGTATAACATCTTCATTCCCTGCTCGATTGCCAGTGCGCCCACCACCAACCCATCGCATAAGTGGCCGTGAAATTTTTCCAGGTCGGTTAAACTGTGGGTTTGATTATGGTTGAGCCGGCCTTTCGAAAAATCAGTGTCGATGGTTTCAAAAGTTATTTGCTTTTTTTCTTCCATAAATGGCTCACAACCCAAAGTAAAAAGCAGACTTAAAAAAATTAATTGTTTCATTTCCAAATTGACTCATTTCCAAATTGAACCATTTCCAAATTGACCAATTACCAAATTAAACCATTTCCAAATTAAACCATTATCAAATCAGCTTAAAATAGATATTGATGTAATACAGCCCCGTAAGGATAAATACAACCCCTGCTGCCACCCGCATCACTTTTTCCACTTTGGTGATGGCTTTAAAGTACATACCCAGTTTTTCAAGACTGAAGGCGATGACAAAGGCAAAGAGAATTACGGGCAAGCCCGTTCCAAATGAAAATAAAACCGGAAGAGCCAGGCTGGCTTCGGCCGATAAGGTCATAGGAATGAGCATACCGAAAAATAGCGCTCCGCTATATGGACAAAAGGCCAGGGCAAATAAAGCACCGAGCAAAAAGGCACCTAATAATCCCTTGGTCTTGAATTTTTCGGAGAGTTTTTCTGTAAAATTTCCGCCTTTGATGAAATTGAGCTTAATCACATCGAGCATCACCAAACCGATTAAGATCAGCACAAAACCGATATACTTTTCTCCATTTCCCTGAAATGCTTTGGCGATCTGGAACTTGCTCGCTCCAAAATAGATGATGGCACCGATTGAAGTGTAGGTGAAAACGCGGCCCAGTGTGTACAACACTCCGCTCAGCAGGACTTTTCTTTTATCGGTAATTGTTTTGGCAATATAAGCCGTGGCGGTCACATTCGAAGCCAGCGGACAAGGCGCAATAGCCGTTAAAAGACCGAGGGCAAAAGCTGCCAACATCGGTGTTTCCCGGTTTTGAGCCAATTCGTTTATCCAATCCATAAAATTTTATTTTGCAATGATTCTATTTGGAAATGATTCAATTTCGATATTTGGGGATGGATTTTTTCGAAGAACTTATAATTTTTGAAAGGATCAGAATGAGTATTTTGCAGTCGGCTTGGAGTTGTTCGCAGTTGGGATAATTCTCTGATTTCTGACAAAGCAATAACCAATATTCAGTTTCATCTGCTTCTTTGGCTGCGATTTTCAACTTGTGAATAAAATCGGCTTTACTTTCCGCATTTTGTGCTTCTCGAATATTTGCCCCGATAGAAGTACCTGATTTAAGTAATTGTCTGGCAATAACATACTTTCTAAGCGCTTCAATTTGTTCGCAATACCCAATGATTTTTAAGGAAAACTCAAATGACTTTTTGACTATTATATTTTCTTTATTCCCTTGCATAATTCAACGAGTTAATGTGCTAACCTCTCAAACACATAATTGACTCATTTCCAAATTAACACATTTCCAAATTGACTCATTACCAAATTAACACATTTCCAAATTGACTCATTACCAAATCAACACATTTCCAAATTGAATCATTTCCAAATCGACTAATTTCCAAATTGGATCATTTCCAAATCGACTAATTTCCAAATTGATCAATCTCCTCCCTCAACCCTTCTTTAAACTTTTCTTCGTCGTGGGCATTCATAAAGGCAAATTCGGTGAGTTCTTTCTTTTTGCCTGTTTCGGGATTGTACAGAAATAAAGCCGTTCCAAATGCTTCGAACTCCTCGGCTTTCGCTTCGTTTTTCGAGTCGTCTACATTCACCAGCTTAAAGGGAACACCGGTGTAGGATTCAAGTGTTTCTTTACTGAGCTTTTCAATTTTAGTACACGTCATGCAACGGTGTTCGGAGTGAAATTGAATGACTTCAATTCCGGAAACTGATGCCGGAGCATCTGATTGCTCTGTATTTTGGGCTTCTGTGCTACAAGCTGTGAAAAGCATTATGACCATAGCGGCCAGTGAAAAAATAATCTGATTTGTCTTCATGTTTTTTGAAATTTAATTTGTTCCGTATTTGTTTGTAATTGCCATCTGACCTGCGTGATAGGCCGTATGCGAAATGATTCTACCAAATGCTTCTGCCTTGGTTTTTGTACCGAATTCTTTTGTGGTAATGGTGTCTTCCCAATCGCTATCCGATTGCTTTTCGACAATGCTTTTTAGTTTTTCGAACGATTCCCTGGTGTAATCCTTTAGCGCCGCTAAATCGGTCCATACACCGGTGTCGCGCTTTTCAATCACGGTTTTGGCCGACACTTTTACGTCCGCATCGCCAAATACATTTTTGGCAAAAAGCAATTCTACATCTCCCATGTGTCGCATCAAAAAACCAACGGAATTG
>JAIVHP010000348.1 GCA_020201045.1 Flavobacteriales bacterium | reverse complement strand
ATCGCTCTGTGTGAGGCCCAAGGTGTATTTCACGCAAAGGGGCGCAGAGCAAGGCGCAAAGGGCGCAGAGTTTAGATTAGTTAACTGATGTCACGGCGCGTAATCGTTCGCGTGTTTGGGTAAACCCCTTGCGGATCTGCGTTAAGGGATCCAGTAAATTTATAAGTCATAAGATATGTTACGCTGTGGCACGGATCTCTCTGCGTGCTCCGCTAATCTCTGCGAGCTTTGCGTGAACCTTTGGCAGATTTACATTATAATCTTAGTAAAATTAAAAGCCTGAAGCGCGTCACGCTGTGGCACGGATCGCTCTGTGTGAGGCCCAAGGTGTATTTCACGCAAAGGGGCGCAGAGCAAGGCGCAAAGGGCGCAGAGTTTAGATTAGTTAACTGATGTCACGGCGCGTAATCGTTCGAGTGTTTGGGTAAACCCCTTGCGGATCTGCGTTAAGGGTGCCAGTAAATTTAAAAGTCGCTAGGTTTGTTACGCTGTGGCACGGCTATCTCTTCGCGCACCTCCGCCATATGCCGGAAAACCCAAAATCCAAGCATCCCCCATTCTTTTGCAAAACTACCCGTACAGTACGCACCCCCAAATCCACATGTATACACCCTGTTATATTTTGAAATTTAGCTGTAAATCTCCCTATTTTACAGTTTAACGGCATCCTTTTTTAATTCATCGAAACTATTTTGCGACTCATTTGAATTATTTACGCATGACTGCTGTTGCGCAAAAAATCCAGACTACCATTGGCAGAGAAGCATTTTTTAACAGTTTTCACGCAACTATTTCGTCCATACCCCCAAAAATTTTACCGACCAGATAGTTGACTTCGTCGATATAATTCGTAATTTTGGGAATGCATCTGAAGGGAAACCAACTTTAATTTTCTCTCAAATGCGATGTTTACAAACGTTTAACCAAATCATTTTAACTATGAAGAAACAGTTTACTGAACTGATCGGAGTCTGTAGTGCTCTGCTCTTTCTCTTAATCCTAACCCCAAACAATGCTTCAGCACAATGCGAAGAAGGTGAGCAATTGCACACCTTGTCTGTGTTGGTAACTGGGTCATTTGCCGGTGAACGAGCCGTAGAGCTCGTTGACAGCGAAGGGGACGTAACAGTTCTCATTGAGTGTGGTGATTATCCTACCGCACCAGCAGAAGAATTTGTTGATTATACTTTTTGCGCCACCGTGGGCGAAGAGTACACCATTAACTTCCTGGATGACTGGGGAGATGGATGGAATTTCCCATTTGATTTTTCCGGCGATGCCTGGATTTTAACTGCTGGAGGAGTTCCAGTGGGTTCTGGTGGAGAGCCAGACAATGGCACTGGTGGAGATGGCGGAACGGGTTGTTCCGGTTTTGACGAGGAATCGTCCTTTACATGGACTGCAGAAGAGTCAGATTGCACACCTCCAAGCTTTGCTTTTGGTTCTGAAGACGATTGTGAAAACTTTGAATACGATCTTGAAATAACCATCAATGGTTATGGAAACGTTAACGGAGTTGCCACAGAATTTGTTGGTTTGGAGCTTACCAGCCTTGACCCGGACGTATACGAAGTTCCGGAATTGCTTGAAAGTCAAACCATCGACGCATTCGGTAACCCTACCGGAACAGTTTACACCGCTTTGGAAGATGTTCCATTCGGAGTTACCATTCAGGTAGAAGTTCTCGTTACGCTCGATTCGCCTTGCAACAGCATTGTAGAATTTACGTCAGACGATGAATGCCCCCCACCAAACGGAGAGTGTTCTCAAGCGAGCGCTATTGAATGTGGCGGCACTTCATCGGGTAATATCGAATTTGCTGCGGAACTTCCGGCAGACCTTGAGGGAACATCATGCGGTGAACCATTCGCTACTGCTGTTTCTACCCCAGGTGTTTGGTATAGTTTCACAGCGCCTTTCAATGCAATTGTTACCGCAAACACAAATGGTTCTGACTTTGATACAAAACTTTTTGCTTTTGCATCAGATGATTGTGAAACGTTTGAATGCGTAGCCGGAAATGACGATGGTGGAGATGGACTTCAATCGCTCGTATCTTTTAATTTAAATGAAGGCGATCAGGTTTACTTCTTGATAAATCGCCTTTCTACCTTTACTACACCGGGTGACTACGAATTTGAAGTGACTTGTGAAGAATTGCTTTGCACCAACCCAACTGTAGAATTATCCGCAGTAGACGGTGAAGGCAACCCAATAGATGGATGTCAAGATGTTACGGATGAATTTTTTGTTGATATTGTATTGTCAAATTCCGACGAAGAAGATCCAAACGCAGACTACACCGTTGATGTAAATGGAGAAACTTTTGAAGCAGTTGCTGCCGGAGATGAAATTTCTGCAGGTCCATTTACACCAGGAACATTGGTAAACGTAGATGTAACCGGAAACCAGGATGACCTTTGTGGCGCTAGCGCTGAGTACCAATCTGAAGTTTGCCCACCTGATAACAACACACCTTGCGCAGCAACGGTTGTTGAGTGCAGCGAATCTTACGCAGGTACGAACATAGGTGCTGATCCAGCACCCGAAGGTGAATTCTGTGATTTCTCATCGACTTCTGGTATTGTTTACTATTCATTTACCAATGATGAACCAAACAACGTATTCTTTAGATGGAATACCTGTAACGAAGGTACAAACTTCGATACGGATTCTCACTTATTCGACGGTCCTTGCGAAGCACCTACTTGTCGCCCAATGAGCGGACAGGGAGCTGGCGGAGGATATGTTGACGGGCAATTGAACCCAGAGACCGGTTTTTCTCAAGCCAACTGCGACGAAGCTACCAGTATTTTTGCCACAGGTGGAGAAGTAATTCTCGGCCCAGGTGAAACAGTATTGTTAGGTATTGACGGATTTGGAACTGCAAGTGGTGCATTCACCCTCGATATTGAGTGCGAATCAATCCTTTGTTCTTCACCATCGCTCACTGCGACTGCTGTTGCTCCCGGTACAACCGAAGAGATAGCAGATTGCCAAGAGTTTGGCGATGAGTACGAAGTAATTGTTTCATTAGAAGGCGGCGAAGGAAACGACGACTACACATTGGTTGTAGGCGATGAAACTCTTGAAACCGCTGTATCAGGTGAATCTTACACTTTTGGTCCTTTTGCAGCCGGAACAACGCAGGAAATTGAAGCTGATGGAAACACAGATTCAAACTGCTCAGCATCCGCATCTGCCGGAACAACTCTTTGTCCTCCGACAAACGACTTGTGCGAAGATAGAATCGCAGTAGAATGCGGTTCTCTTGTAGGTGGAACAACACTTGGTGCCACCAGCGATGAAACTGGAACTTGCGGAACTACCAATACCGGAGCTCCCGGCGTTTGGTATTCACTTACCGTTCCCGCAGAAGCTAACATAGACCTGGATCTTTGCGGTTCTGGTTACGACACCAAAATTCAAGTTTTTGAAGGAGCTTGCGACGACCTCGTATGCGTTGGGGGTAACGATGATCAGGGAGCTGATTGCGATGTTTCGGGACTTCACTCTGCGCTAAACTTTACAGCAGATGCCGACACGGAATACTTAATTCTTGTTTACGGTTTTGGATCAAATGCAGGAAACTACCAAATGCAGGTATCTTGCCAGGATATCGCTTGCTCACCAACTGCTGATGCGGTTGCTGTTGCAGACGCTGAAGGCAATCCAATTGAAGACTGTGTTCCTCAAACCGGTGAATACTATGTATCCGTTGCACTTTCCGGTGGTTCTGATCAGGACTACAACGTAAGTGTGAACAACGGCGACCCCGTTGTAGCAGGTTTTGAAGGCACTGCAGTAGTTGGACCGATTCCAGCATTACAGACAGCTAACATTGCTGTTGAAGGTGTAGATAACAATCTTTGCACAACTACTGAATCTGTTGATGCTACAGTTTGTCCACCTGATAACGATGACGCATGTAATGCTCTATTCGTTCCTGCAGATGGATCACAAGGAGTATATTCGAATGAGTTTGCAACTGTGCAAGATGGGGAACCACTTCCAGGCGCGGGTACAACCGCAGCCAACACTTGTCAGGCAGACGATGGATGGTGTTCTTTCCAGTTGAGCTTGCTCAACACTGTATGGTTCGAAACCACCGTTCCACCTTCGGGAAGAATGACGGTTAGCACTTGCGGACCCGATACCGATTTTGACTCTCAGATTGCCGTTTACTCTGGCGACTGTAACGAACTCGGCGGATTGGAACTGCTTGGTGCAAATGACGACCAACCAGGTGGATGTCCTGATTTCTTTGGTGCTTCAACGCTTACGTTGTGCGCAGAGCCAGGTTCTACTGTATTGATTCAGATCGATGCAGGTGATACATTTGGCGGGGACATTTTCAACCTCAGTATTACAGAAGAGTTAGACAATGAAGTATGTGCTTGCGAGGAGCCGGACATTGACCCGGAATTCATCATTGTTTCTACTTTCCCTATTTGTGAAGGTGAAGGAGCTCCGGGATTCGGACTCTCATTCTTCGCATTTGAAAACCTCGGATCATCTGAAAACCTCGTGTATGAGTATTCATACCCTGGTCAACCAGAGCCTTCGCCAGCAATAGTTGAAGTACCAGCTGGTGGCGAAGTAACAGTAGACGATGTGATTCCATTGGGAACTACCGTTGACTTTACACTTACATTATCTGACCCAGCTTGCGAAGGTGTTGGCCTATTCCCATTCAGTGGTGCAGTGGCCCAACCTGACGAAGCTTGTGACCCAGACTGTGAAGGTGTAGAAGGTGGCGGAGCCGACCCAGGAACAGCATGTGAAACAGACGAAGGGCTTCCCGGAATCTACGACGCAGACTGTAATTGCCAGGCAACTCCAGCAAACGACCTTCCGTGTAACGCTGAAGTGCTAGAGTGTGGAGATGTAACAACCGGTTCGACCGTTGCTGCATCTACATCAGATGATTTCTGTGACTTTAGCTCTGCAAGTGGTGCGGTATGGTATCAGTACACCGCTACCGGAAACGGAACGGTTACCATTGAAACATGTCTTGAAGGAACTGACTTCGA
>JAIVHP010000007.1 GCA_020201045.1 Flavobacteriales bacterium | reverse complement strand
GTACTGAGCCAAGTTCACGGGGTAAGCGGCATGGCTATGATCGAAGCTATGTTAGCAGGAGAGCGAGATCCACACAAACTTCTATCCTTATGCGACATAAGACTAATCAAAAACAAGTCAGAAGAAATTCTAAAAGCGCTTGAAGGTTTCTATACCGAAGCCGGATTATTCAAACTCAAACAAGCCCACGAAGCTTATCACTTTTACCAAAAGCAAATCAATGAATGTGATAAACGAATTGATGAGGTTCTAAAGCGACATCAAAAACCGCCAAAAAACAATTTGAAAAAAACATCTAAGCCAGTAAGACATAACCCACATCAAGTTGATAGAATGGAAGATCATCTAATTCATCTGTTCGGTGGAATTGATGCAACACAATTACCAGGAATCACCTCCTACACGTGGTTTCAATTGTACACCGAGACTGGCGAAAATCTCCTCAAATGGAAAAGTGAAAAACACTTCACCAGTTGGCTGGGGTTATCTCCAGGACAACACAATTCTGGCAAAAGCAGAAGAAACAAATCAAAAGGAAAACCCAAAGCAGGACAAATATTTCGGGTTATTGCTCAATCTTTAATTAAAAGCAAGAAAATTGCCTTGGGTGAATTTGGTAGAAGGATTCGCGCACGAAAGGGATCCAGAGTCGCAATTAAAGCAGTGGCCAGAAAATTGGCTGAGCAATATTGGAGGCTCATCGTAAAAGGTAAAGAATTCGTGGAATATGGAATCAGCAAATACCAAGAACGGCTACTCCAACAAAAAAGAAAGTACCTCCAAAAGTTAACACTGGAATTAGAAAAGTCAGCACCGTCTACTCAAAGTGTTAAATTACAGTCGATTAACATGAAGGTCTAAAACACGTCATTGGTATGCGGAGCGAGGAATCCCAAAGTCGGTGGCCGCTGTGTTGTCCAATTTCGCTCAAAACCAGAATCAAAACGGATTTATTGAACTTGTGGCTCTTTTTTGATTTTCACTTTTTCGTCATTTCGCGTCGCAGCGTAGCGGAGACCCTGAAGCATTTCTTCGTAGCTTTCAAACACATTCCAACTCATATTGTGAACCTATTTTATGGCGATGTCGCAGAACATCCTCCCCCTAACCCGCCGGCTACCGCTCTGGCTCGTGCTTAGGCGGGCAGGCCCCTTTTTTTACACCTGCTCCGCAGCCAGCCTCAGGCAGGCTGCGGTCCTTGTTCCAAGAATTGTCCAATTTCGGTTGAAGCCAGATATTCAAAACCTATCTATTGGATCTACGGCTATTTTTCACTTTTCGTTTTCGTCACGCCCCATCGCAGCGCAGCCGCTATGCTGGGCATGCGCCCTGCGGCAAAGTGCGGATGACCAATAAAGAACATATTCCGGTCAGTGTTATTCAGGCATGCCAATCGCAGCGCAGCGGAGATCCCGCAGCATTGCGGGACAGCCAAAAGCCACACCCTTCTCTACCTTCAAGCATTCTTTTGAGACCGCGCCTTGCGTCGCTCGGCCCTTTCTCTAGCTTGTTGCTCGTTGTAGGCTGCAGCATCTTCGCGGTATTTCACGAACAGGTTGATCCAAATAGATCGCGACAAGCGGTACACGATGGGAAATAATAGCAGTAACAATCCGATTCCGATTCCGAGAAAAAGCAGGGCATCATCAAAAAAGCTGTACGTCATAATGCCGATTGCATCAAACACGGTTAGCGCCACAAACACCGCTACCCATAGTGCAACGGTTAATCCATAGCTCACATAAGCCGCACCGTAGTAAAACCCGGGTTCGCGCTCGTACAATTCTCCGCAGTTGGGGCATTTTTTATGCATCTCTGTCATGCCACTGCTGTAAGCCGACTTCTTAACAAACAAAGGCCCCTCGTGGCATCGCGGACAGGTAAATGTTAGAATAGAATATATTTTGGTTCCTTTTAGTCCCATTGCAAATGTTAAGGTACAAAGGTAAGGAAGTGCAGGGGAGAATGGTGTGACCCACGTCGCCTATTTGCGTTGAAAACTTTGTTGAAAATACAGCTCCCCCCTTTCCACATGCGCCACCGCAAAGCCCTTAAATTTGCTTAGGATTCCTGTAAATACCCAAATCACTATGCTAACCCTGTTCGGAAAGAAAAAACTTACCGAAGAAAAAGTTGCCAACGTCTTCGTAAACGCGACGTTGCGTATGATCGACGAAGGGTTTCCCGACTTTGCAGGTCTCATAGAAGATTCTCCTGAATTTGCGCGGCCACCAGTAATTGATGCTGAAAACAACGGCCACTTCACGATGATCATCCTGGCCGGGAACATTCAACTCATTCCCCACTATTTTCAAAACGGGCAAGACAAGCGAATAACGGAGTACATCCTAACCACCTTTGCTGAGCTATATGAGATGGAGAAAATGGATCTCGCAAAACAAGTTAGCGAAACCCGTAAGTTTATGTCGCGAAAGAACCACCCCAGTAAAAACACCATCAATGCCATGGCGAAGGCCTTGTTTTGCAAGTACGAACTCAATCAATACCAGGAAGAATACTTCAGGAATATGCAGGCGCCAAATCCCATCTTTATTCAGCGCATCAAAGACGCTCTGGAAAACTTTATCTGGGACTGGGCAGCGCTAAAAGAAAAGTACAAGATCGTTCAGACCGCCTGACCGACGGGGAGGTTGAATTGTTTCTCAGCCATTTCGCAAACTTGATTTCCAATTGCCAGCGATGCCGTAGCAGCAGGGCTTGGCGCATTGAGCACGTGAATGCTCGTGTCCTGGTATTCAATTCTAAAATCGTCTTTGGTGTCGCCGTCTGTTCGGAGCAATAGCGCGCGCACCCCAGACCTTCCGGGTTTTAGATCGTCCATGGTAAGCGATGGCACGAGTCGCTGCAGCGTTTTCAAAAAAAGTTTTTTCGAAAATGCCCGGCGGTATTCGTTGATTCCGAACCGCATGTTTTTGAAAAACAACTTCCAGGTTCCGCCGTAGGTCAGCGCATCGAACGCATCTCTGAGATTGAAATCGGTTTTGCCGTACCCTTCGCGTTTAAAGGTAAAAACGGCGTTCGGCCCACATTCAATTTCGCCATTCGTCATCCGCGTAAAATGTACCCCCAGAAAGGGGAAATCGGGATTGGGAACCGGGTAAATTAAGTTCTTCACCTTGTGCCGGGCCTGAGGAGTGAGCTCGTAGTAATCGCCGCGAAAACCAACCACCTTCTCTTTCAGATTCACCTGGTCTTTCCGCGCCAGCCTGTCGGCCTGTAACCCCGCACAAAACACCTGGAAACGCGATTCGTAGCTTCCCTTGCTCGTGATAATCCGCTTCGTTTCACCGTTGCGCTCGATGTCCAGCACTTCTTCGCCCAGGGCGAGTTTGCTTTGGGGATTAATTTTAAGCGCCAGCTCCACCATTTTCTCGGTGGCCTGCCGGTAATCGATAATTCCGGTAACGGGTACCCAAATCCCGGCAATGCCTTCGCAGTGCGGTTCGCGGCGCTTTATTTCGGCGCGGTCTATCTTTTCAATTCCCTCAATCCCGTTTTCGAGCCCGATATTGAATATTTTGTCGAGCATAGGCAACTCGCTCTCATCGGAAGCCACGACTACCTTTCCGCAAACATCGCAATCTACGCCGTGTTCTTCGGCGAAAGCCACCAGCTCTTTTCTACCTTCCACGCAATTTCGAGCTTTGAGCGACCCCGGCTTGTAGTAAAGTCCGGAGTGAATTACGCCACTGTTGTTTCCCGTCTGGTGGTCGGCCAGGAGGGCTTCCTTCTCGATGAGAATCAACTTGAGTTCGGGGTGTTTCTTTTGAATTTTGTAAAGCGTTGCGGCTCCAACAATCCCCCCGCCTACAATTGCGATATCGAATACTTCACTGTTTGCCATTGGCGTAAATTTCGTGCAAAAATAAGATAAACACCGCTTTTCACCGCGTCACTAAAATCAGTTCTTTTTGATTCGCTCCTGCTTGGGAACCAAAAAAAGCAAGATGAGCCCCACTACAAAAAAGGAACCGATGGTGAGTACAGAGTAGCGTAAGTCCGTCGTTATCTCGAACACAAAACCAAAGAAAAAAGTTCCCAGAACGATTCCGATTTTATCGCATACTTCGTAAAAACTAAAGTAAGATGCGTGGTCTACCGTTTCGGGAAGGAACTTGGAATACGTGCTTCGGCTAAGCGCCTGAATACCGCCCATAACAAGCCCCACCAGGCCGGCGAGAATGTAAAACTCTACGGGAGTATGAATGCTGTATGCCACGTAGCATACAATGATCCAGATGAACACATTAATTCCGAGTGCTTGCGTATTAGAGAGCACCGAACTCAGCCACGAAAAGGCGTAGGCGCCAATTACAGCGATAATCTGAATAATCAGGATACTGATGATTAAGCCGCTGTCGGGCATTCCGTCAATTTCATTTTTTCCAAAAATCACGGCCATATACATTACCGTTTGCACACCCATATTAAAGACAAAAAAGGCGATTAAAAATCGCTTTAAGCGGTAGGTGTTTTTCAATTCGCGCCATACCTTTCGCAATTCCAGGTAGCCGCGATACAAGTACTCGCCCTTCACCTTTTTACCAAATACGTTGGCCGGAAGCCTTATAAAGCTAACCTGTGCAAAGCCAATCCACCACAGCCCCACCATTACAAAAGAAATCCGGGCTGGAAGGCTACCTTCCGAGAGTCCAAACGTGTCGGGGCTCATAATCATCGCCAGGTTGATGACCAGCAAAATCATGCTTCCGATGTAGCCGAGTGCGAAGCCCCGAGCGCTCACATTATCTTGCCGATCGTGGGTTGCAATTTCGGGCAGGTAAGCGTTGTAAAAAACCTGAGAGCCGGAGTACCCAATAGCCGCCAGAGCAACGAGGATAAGGCCAATTGCCAGGTGACCCGGATCAAAGAAATAAAGTCCCATACAGGCTATTCCGCCGGTATAGCAAAAAATCTTCATAAACGATTTCTTCTTTCCCGAGTAATCGGCGATACCCGAAAGGAGCGGTATGATTAGCGCAACCACCAGAAATGCAAACGACAGGGTGTAGGAGTAAAGCGCAGAATTGAGAAAGGTTTTACCGAAAAGCTGAACCCTTGCAGGCGTTACATTCTCGAAAAAAATGGGGAAGATGGAAGACGTAATCACGAGCGAGTAAACCGAATTGGCCCAATCGTACATGGCCCAGCCGTTTATCAATTTTCGGTTATTCTTCTCAATTTTCGGAGCCACATAAGGCTGCGTTATTTCCATGGCGGAAAATTATAAAAAAAATGGTGCTGAAAAGGGACTACATGGAAATGATATAAAAGGTAACCCGTCTGTTTCTGGCGCGGCCCGCACGAGTATCATTCGTTTCAATGGCATCGGCTTCTCCAAATCCTTTGGCGCTTAATCTATCGCGGCCTACTCCCCTTTCAACCAACCAATTTCTCACTTCCCTAGCGCGCTCTTCGCTGAGCGTGAGGTTGTATTGGTCATCGCCCACGTTATCGGTGTAGCCTCTAATTTCAATTTTCATCTCATCGTAGCGCTCGAGAATGCGCAACAACGCATTGAGCTGTACTTCAGATTCTTCCTTTAGCCGCGCTTCGTCGGTTTCGAAAAACACATTGCGCAAATTTATCGTTCGGCCCGTTTCTAAAAGCTCCGCCCGTTCGCTCGGCTCACAAGCTGTAGAATCAAGGCTGGTTTTGCGAAGGCAAAAATCATCGAAATAGTATCGAACGGCAAAACTTTGGAGCACGTCATCATCACTGGGAATCAAATCTTCTTTTCGCTCGATGCTCTCCCGCTTCTGTGGAGGTGATTTCTTCTTTTGCTTGCGCTTTTTCTTTTTCTGTTCCTTCAGGTATTTCTTCTGCTCGTCGGGTGGGAGGTAGAGCCAGCTGTTATCCGCTTTATCTTCCTTCTTTTTTTCGCTGTAGCGCATTTCGATTTCCCGCATATGGGCATCTTGTCTTTTCTCTTGAAGTTCCTGAACCTGGGTGGATGGAAAATATCCAATCGTCATATACATTTCGCCCCCTTCCGCCTTGAGCGTATCTGTGAGTTCAAACCACCGAAACCGATTGGAATCCGGGAGCTCCAGACTTATTTGCGGCTCAAAAGAAAGGTCGCCGGGAATGTGTGTATTCAGCTTTTCCTTTCCGAAGTACACCCCGATGTATTTTTGCACATATGCAGAAGCCGATTTTGCCCGCATTAACTTCGCAAAAACCGAGAGTCGGTAAACCGTATCGGCGAGAAGCGGTTCGGTGAGCTTGACGTGCAAAAACTCATTCTCGCCGTAATTGTACATGCACAATCCGTTTACAAAGCTGCCGGAGTGCGTTGCATGGTCTGAAAGCGAATCGGGCGATTCGTAGTGATAGTAGGCGCCTTGCGGCTGAACCCACTGGTATTCTAGTGCGGTAAAAACTTCTTCAAAACCCGGGTTGGGAATCAAATTTTGACCCGAACACGGAAACATGGCGTAAAAAAACACCACCGTAATGAAACACCGAATTAGAGAGCCTGCGTGCATAAGAAAAAAAGTCCGGCGCTATTGGCCGGACTGTAAAGTTAATTCAGAAGGTTTATCAATTACAAACTTATCTTGAACTCCACTCTCCTATTTTTGGCAAGAGAAATAGGAGTTTTCATTTTAGAAGCCGGTTGTGAGTCTCCCACGCCTTTTTCCATAATGCGTTTTCGTTCAATCCCTTCGGATAGCATATAGGCCAATACGGCTCGTGCGCGATCTTCGTCGAGTTTTTTCAAGCTCAGCTCCGTTTTTGCAAGCTCGGCTTCTTCGGTATCTATATGGCCAATCACCTGAACTTTCATCAACGGATTTTCCTTCATCATGCTGACGATCATATCGATACTTCGCTTGGCGCTCGACACTACATCCGATTTATACTGGTAGAAATACACATCTACCGCTTCTACTTTTTCGGTGGCATTCATATCATCGCTCATCTGAACCGATGCCGAATAGATCACCTTGCTCTCGGGAATTTTCGTATTGTCGCACCCGCAGTCTTCACTGGGTTCAATTTTTCGAACTTCCACCATATCGATGTAGTAATAGCCCACCATTTCGGGGCCATCTTCGGCGTATTTTTCGTCTATTTCGCGGGTTTCTGTCTTGGTAGAGCGATCGTCGGAGAAATTACCGATGGTAATGTATTTTTCGCTGCCGTTAGACACGTGACGCTTGCAGAAAGACCACCAACCTTCGGGTTGATTTACCACGGGGTTCTTATCAGTTAACAGCACATCCGAACGCTTTATAGTCGATGTGGTTTTTTCGTTTACTTTGCTCTTAGTTAATATTACTCCCAGGTTATTCGTCGCGTAGCGCGCCCTGTCTGCCAGGGAAGCTTTGAATTTAATGCAGTACAAATCTCCTTTATTCATGGAGTTTTTCATACGCACGGTAATGTAGCTTTTATTGAGCTTTGAGCGGTAGCTATAGGTAACGATACCTGCGTAGTTGTCGCCGTCAAAGGGAGCTTCGTTTCCGTATGAGTTTTCCGGTATATTCACATACTTGCTGCGGATACCGCTTGCAAATAAATCTGAAACCACGCCGCTTCCATTCCCCCATTCTTCAATCAAATCAAATTGTCCGTCGCGGCGCAGGTTGCCTTCGTACTTTTCGAAACTGGGATTTGGAACCAGGTTATTGGGATCTTCGGGTTCGGGTTCCTTTTCTTCATCCTGAGCCATTACAGGCACCTGAATGAGCAGTGCCAGAGCGATAAGTACAATAGATCTAAATTTATTCATGTTTGTATTCTTTTACGGTTTGGATAAACATTTTCACAGCTTCGGGCTTTGTATCGGGATAAACTCCATGGCCGATGTTGGCAATATGCCTGCACCCTTCAAAACTACGCATCATTTTTTTTGTTTCCGAAGCAATATCCTTGCCAGACCCGTAAAGTACTGCGGGATCCAGGTTTCCCTGAAGGGTTTTTGTGTTTTCAAAAATGGAGCGGGCGTATTGAACCGGTATATTCCAATCGAGCCCAATGGTATTACAGCGGGTGTTTTTCAAATCGGAAAGAGAGAAGTGCGCCCCTTTCGAAAACACCGTTACCGGCACTTCACCGTTGACTGCTTCACAAATTTTATCGATGTACTTCAATCCAAATTCGCGGTACGTTTCGGGGCTGAGTATTCCAGCCCACGAATCAAATACTTGAACAAGGTTAACACCCGCGCTGATTTGACCTTTGAGGTAATTGATTGTGGATGCGGTAATTTTTTCCAGAAGGCGATGAGCCATTTCGGGATTTTGCATGATTACTTTTCGCGCTTTTGAAAACGTTTTAGAGCCGCTGCCTTCTATCATGTAGCAAAATATCGTAAAAGGCGCTCCGGCAAATCCAATAAGGGGAACGCGGCCATCGAGTTCTTTTATGGTAAGCGAAATAGCGTCGTAAACGTACTGCAGCTCGGGACCTTCGGCGAGTCTTATCTGCTCTACGTCTTTCGCCGATGAGATAACCCTGGGGAAATGTGGCCCCTTCTTCTCGATCATTTCGTAGGGAAGCCCCATCGCTTCGGGAATCACCAAAATATCCGAAAAGATAATCGCCGCATCAACGCCGAGAATATCTACCGGCTGTATGGTCACTTCGGCTGCAAGGTCTGGCGTTTCCACGAGTTCTTTAAATCCGGAAAGGCTGTTTCGAATGGCGCGGTATTCGGGCAAAATTCTACCCGCTTGACGCATAAGCCACACGGGAGTGCGCTCAACATCTTCGCCTTTGGCGGCGCGGATCAGTAAGTCGTTCTTCAGTTTATTCAAAATAAATTATTCAGGTTTCAAAAATAGTGGAATTCACCGGACGAGCATTACGATTCTTTACCAAGTGAAAAATCGAAATATCAGAGCAAAAAAAACCGATCCGGGCAACGTCCAGGATCGGCTCATAGAATGTGATGCCGTCAATACTTATTGCAGATAGATAAAGAAACCGATCTGCACACCGAATTTGCTGTAATCTTCAAGTAGTTCACCAACTCCAACTCCATAATTTAATGTGGGCTCTATGGCTACCTTTTCGCCACCAATAAAAATTGGGTATCCGGCTTCAAAAGATATAAATCCCCCATTTACACTCTCACCTATCCTTGGATCAGATTGAACAAAGTCAACACCTATACCGCCGAAAAATTTTCCGGCTATATAATACCTTACAAATGGACCAAAATTCAATGTTGTCAACCCTTCACCTCCTTGAGTTACATTGTCGACTCCAACACTCAAACCAGCAGCTAGATTATCGATAACAAAGTACCCCCCTCGTATATTGATCAAAAAATTATTGATGTTATCATCTTCCCCGGTATCCTCGGATATAAAAGTTAGGTTAGAAGAAGCACCGACTAGAAAATTATTCTCATCGGTTTGCGCATTCAAAGGGTTTGATACAAAAATGAGAGTGGACGCGATAGCTATGCCGGAGAAAAAATCATTCATGTCTCGAGCTTTAAGGTTTGCTCTCGAATGTATATAAAAAAACCAGTTTCGGATGGCGAAGTACTCCCGCAAAACTCTATCCGCATGCCGCATCAGCCCCATGGGGGGGGCGCTCAATATCTTCGCCTTTGGCAGCGCCGATTAGTATTTCGCTATTTAGAGTCTGTCAATACACTCAAGTGGCTGATCCATAAAGTTCGATAGCAAACCTAAAGGCCGGAAGGCAGGGCTTGCGAAGGCCCAAAAAGCGCAGCCCCGCAATTACTGCGGGGTAAGCACTTTTGGGACGAGCCTACCTTCGGTAGGCAGGTGTAACGCAGCTATCGGACTTTATGGACAGACACTATTTAGTTTATTCAAAATAGATTATTCAGGTTTCAAAAACAGTGGAATTCACGTGATGAGCATTGCGATTCTTTACCACGTGAAAAATCGAAATATAAAAGCAAAAAAAACCGATCCGGGACTTTACCCGGATCGGTTTTCAAAAATAACTTAAGGTGATTATTAGAAGTTGTAAGCTGCTTTTAAACCAATAAAGCTTCCTGTATCGCCTTCCTGTCCAATTTCTTCGTCTTCAGGGATGAAAAACAACTGGTAACGAAGAGCTACAGACATGTTTTCAGTTAAGAAAAAACCCACCTGTGGGGCAACACTCACATAGGTTTCAGTTGTATTATCCCCTTCTATGGTTCCTAAAGGACCCGCATCGATGTCTTCTGTTGTCGTGCTGGCAAGGTGTATACCCGCCTTCGCTTCGAGGAAAAGTCCGCTTCTTTGCTCATCCAGGTAAAGTCTACCACCCACCTGAATAGGGACGAGGAAACTACTTTTAATCAAATCAGAAACACCATCGTCTAAAGCCAAAAATACAATACCTGCATTAGCTGTAATGGCAAAATTGTCAGATAATCCCAACTCGATTCCTCCCGAACCACCAACTCCAAATGTGTAAATATCTTCAGACCAGTCTCCTATCGGCACAGCTAGCTCTAGTCCAGCATTTCCGAATGTTTCCTGCGCGTTCACTGTATTATTCGCAACGAAAGCGAAAAGTACAGCTACTGTAAAAATTCCAATTAATTTTTTCATGTCTTTCTTATTAAGGTTTGCCGGCGAATATATACAAAAAAACCTATTTCGTTAATATTTCTAAAACATCTTTGGAGAATATGCACTTTGGCTCTACCTGTTTTGATGGATTTTTTTCCGGAAATAACCTGGCTAGAAGAGCAAACCATCCGTGCGCGAAATCGCCGTAACCCGTTGAACTAAAATTAAATAACATTTCTCTACAAGATGCTATTTCGGTGGACGGTATTCGCAACATAAAAAAGCCCCCCGGAGAGAAATTCCGAGGGGCGTTAAGTTTCAAAAGTGGATCACAAAAAATCCGTCTTAAGCTTCGGCCTGCATTTTTCGAATTAAGTTTAGTGCAGAGCCCGCCTTAAACCACTCAATTTGGTTTTCGTTGTAAGTGTGGTTGGTTTCAATCACATCTTCAGTGCCGTCGGCGTGCTGAAGCTTGAGGTGAATCGACTTACCGGGTGCAAATTTATCGAGGTCTACCGTGCTGATCACGTCGTCCTCGCCAATGAGTTCGTAGTCTCTTTCGTTTGCAAACGTCAGTCCGAGCATTCCCTGCTTTTTCAGGTTTGTTTCGTGGATTCGCGCAAAAGACTTCACCAGAACGATGCGAACGCCGAGGTGTCTCGGCTGCATGGCTGCGTGTTCTCTCGATGATCCCTCGCCGTAGTTGTGGTCTCCCACAACGATGGAAGGAACCCCTTCTTTCTTGTATGCGCGTTGCGTATCGGGCACTGGCCCATATACTCCCGTTACGTGGTTTTTCACATTATCGGTCAGGTCGTTAAACGCATTTACCGCCCCAGTTAGGGTATTGTCGGAAATATTGTCTAGGTGTCCGCGATACCTCAGCCATGGACCCGCCATGGAGATGTGGTCGGTGGTGCACTTTCCTAACGCTTTAATGAGCAATCGCATGCCCTCAATGTTTTCGCCATCCCAGGGCTCGAATGGGGTTAAAATTTGAAGTCTTTTCGAGTCTGGATTTACCGCTACTTCCACTTCGCTGCCGTCTTTGGCGGGGTTTTTATACCCGGGATCTTCCACGTCAAAACCTTTGATGGGCAACTCAAACCCCGAAGGTTCCGCCAGCATCACATCTTCTCCTTTGTCGTTGGTAAGGGTATCGGTAAGCGGATTAAAAGAGAGATCGCCGGATATAGCAATTGCCGCAACCATTTCGGGCGAGGTCACAAAAGCGTGGGTATTGGGGTTTCCGTCGGCGCGCTTTGCAAAATTCCGATTGAACGAATGTACAATCGAGTTCTTCTCGCCTTTCTCGGCACCTGTTCTGGCCCATTGTCCGATGCAAGGCCCGCAGGCATTGGTGAATATTTTAGCTCCGAGTTTCTCAAACGTTTCAATGTATCCATCTCGTTCTACGGTAAAACGCACTTGCTCTGAACCCGGATTAATTCCGAACTCGGCCTTTGGCCTTAAGCCTTTTGCCAAAGCGTCTTCGGCAATAGAGCTGGCTCGCGAAATATCTTCGTAAGATGAATTGGTGCAGGAACCGATAAGTCCCCACTCAATTTTCGAAGGCCAGTCGTTTTGGCTCACCTTTTCTTTCATTTCAGAAACGGGTGTGGCCAAATCGGGCGTAAAGGGTCCGTTGATATGCGGCGCCAGGGTAGAAAGATCAATTTCGATAACCTGGTCGAAGTAGTTCTCCGGATTGGCGTAAACTTCGTCGTCGCCGGTAAGGTGCTCTGCAATTCCATTGGCCAGATCAGCTACATCGGTGCGACCCGTGGCGCGCAAGTAGCGGTCCATCGACTCGTCGTAACCAAAAGTAGATGTGGTTGCTCCAATTTCAGCTCCCATATTGCATATGGTTCCTTTTCCGGTACACGACATGCTTCTTGCTCCTTCGCCAAAATACTCCACTATGGCGCCTGTTCCACCTTTTACCGTGAGAATTCCGGCTACCTTTAGAATTACATCTTTCGGCGCTGTCCAACCGCTGAGCTTACCGGTTAATTTTACACCGATAAGTTTTGGGAACTTCAATTCCCAGGGCATTCCGGCCATCACATCTACCGCATCGGCTCCACCGACTCCAACAGCTACCATTCCCAAACCGCCCGCATTAACGGTGTGCGAATCGGTTCCGATCATCATACCGCCTGGAAAAGCGTAGTTTTCTAATACTACCTGGTGGATAATTCCCGCTCCGGGTTTCCAGAATCCAATGCCGTATTTGCTCGATACCGTATCGAGAAAATTAAAAACTTCTGAGCTTGTATTGATGGCATTTTGAAGGTCTTTATCGGCGCCGTCTTTTGCCTGAATCAAATGATCGCAGTGAACGGTGGTGGGAACGGCGGTGGTTTTCTTTCCGGCCTGCATAAATTGCATCAGCGCCATCTGCGCTGTTGCATCCTGCATGGCAATCCGGTCGGGAGCAAAATCTACGTAAGATTTTCCGCGCTTGTAAGCTTTGGTAGCATCGCCTTCGGAGAGATGAGCGTAAAGGATTTTTTCGGTGAGGGTGAGCGGCCTACCGAGCATTTTTCTCGCCGCTTCAATGCGGGTCGGAAATTTCTCGTAAACTGCTTTTATCATATCCAGATCGAAGATCATATAGTAGAATTTTTGTTCGGGCCGCGAAAATACCAAAATATGACGAACGGTTTAGCATCTGCGCAAAGGTTCCTTACTTTTACGCAAAGAATTCATCAAGTACCATAAAAGCGTGAAAAGTTTTCATTTGGAGAACCTTCAGATTGCCATCACATCCATCAAAGGACAGCTTCTCCGCGCCACCTTAACCGCTTTGATAATCGCTATAGGCATTACGGCATTGGTTGGAATTCTCACCGCTGTAGACGCCTTGAAGTATCAAATTTCTTCGAGCTTTTCGAGCATGGGGTCCGACACCTTTTCCATCCAGGCCAATGTGGGAAGCATCTCTGGAAGGCGCGGCGGCGAGCGCACCAAGCGAAACCCACCGATTCGATACCGCGAAGCAGAGGCGTTTTTGAACCGGTACGATTTTCCCGCAACCACATCGGTTTCTACCATGGTGAGTTTTACGGCTACTGCCGAATACGGATCAAAAAAAACCAATCCAAATGTCCAGGTTATTGGGGCGAGCGAAGGGTACTTGCAAACCGCCGGGTATAAACTTAAAGACGGGCGGAATTTCTCAGTCGACGAAAGCAGTCAGGGTAACTCCGTAGCTTTAATCGGAATGGATGTGGTGCGCAAACTCTTTGACGAAGGCGATTCGCAAATGCTCGGAAAGCCTATTTCCATCGGTGGAAACCGCTATACCGTAATCGGAATTTTGGAAGAAAAGGGCAGCAGCATTGGCTTTAGCGGCGACAACCAAATACTCATTCCGCTGCGCAACGCGAAGCTCAACTTCCAGGGTTCGGGGAGCAATTACACCATCAATATCCAAACCGCAGGCTCGATGAACTCAGAGGCTGCTCAGGTTGTTGCGGAAGGCGTAATGCGAAACGTTCGCGGAAACCGCCCATCCGAAGAGAGCACATTTGGCATTTCCAAAAGCGACAAACTCGCAAAAGTATTCCTTTCGGAAATTGCAACCATCACCGCTATCGCAACGCTGATTGGCGCCATTACCCTTCTGGGAGCTGCCATCGGATTGATGAATATCATGCTGGTGTCGGTTACCGAGCGAACAAAGGAAATCGGAATCCGAAAAGCCGTTGGCGCCAGTGCCAAAAGGGTGCGCAACCAGTTTCTGGCAGAAGCCGTTCTGATCAGTCAAATCGGTGGTGTTTTAGGCATTGTACTGGGAATTGCCATTGGCAACGTGGTGGCATTGTCCATTGGTAGTACGTTTATTATTCCGTGGGTTTGGATTATCGGCGGAGTAATACTCTGCTTTTTCGTGGGGGTTGCCAGCGGATATTATCCGGCCAAAAAAGCGGCAAAGCTCGACCCCATCGATGCGCTGAGGTATGAGTAAGTTTGGCTGATTTTTAACAAGAACTCTCGCTTTAAAACGAAATCCCAGAATAGGATTCCGGTGTTAAAGAAATTATTGTAAAGTGATAGCATAACTCGGATTTCGGAACTTTTTTTCGCAGTACAAACCTAAATTGTCCGTTTTTTTTTGTCATTACCTGCCCACGCCCCCGGCCCAAAGGGGTGTCCACGCGCTTTTCACAAACCAAATTAATGGCCCATAAGTAACATATTCTGGTCAGTGTTATTCAGGCAAAAGCCAAAGGCCAATCGCAGCGCAGCGGAGATCCCGCAGCATTACGGGACAGCCAATCAATTCGCTCCGCAGTAGCTGTGCTGCTGCGGTCAAAGTATACTACCCAAAGGCAAAATCAGAGACGGCTCTATGAAAGGTTTTTCGATAAAATTTCCATTGATTACAATCACGTATCCTTCAAAAGATTCCTCGCTGCGCATCGGAATGACAGGCACCAGGGGTGTTTTGGGGTGATGGGAGGTTTGCGCGGCTCTGCCGCGCAAACCTCCCATCACCCCCCCACCAAAAAAGAGAAAATGTCCTTCCGAAGCGCCGCGAGGAATCCCAAAGTCGGTTGCCGCTGTGTTGTCAATTTTCCACCATTCACTTTTAACTATTCACTTCATCGCTCGCGCACGCCCCCGACCTAAAAGGGAGAGTCCACGCGCTTTTCACAGCGTAAAACGATGACCAATAAGTAACATATTCTGGTCAGTGTTATTAGGCAAAAGCCAATAGCCAACAGCTAACAGCCAATGGCCGCACAACCCCCACCAGCCCTCACCCCAAAACCTCCCGAAAAACTTTATACGCCCGAAAAACATCACCACTCTTGCTCTTGCTCAAATGTCCTCCCCCTAACCCGCCAGCCGACACACTGGCCTCTGCTTAGGCGGACAGGCTCCTTTTTTTACATCCTCCCCCTAACCCCTCATGCCTTAGGCAGACAGGTTCAAAG
>JAIVHP010000347.1 GCA_020201045.1 Flavobacteriales bacterium | reverse complement strand
AAGCTAGCCGCATCAACCAACTCGTCTAGCGGAAGCTCATCGATGCATTTGCAGGGCTTGTACTTGCATTTTGTTCCCAGCTTTGAGCAAGGCCGCTTTTTAAGGTGGGTGGCTTGCACCATTGTATTTAGCGATTTATTCTGGTAGGGATACATTCCAAATTCGGGAATGGTAGCCCCCCAAATGGAAATAATGGGTTTTTTCAAGGCGGCAGCGATATGCATGATTCCCGTATCGGGAGTAATAACAAGGGCGCTCAACTTGAGCAGCGAAGCCGTTTGCCCCAGGCGAAAAGATCCGGCGGTGTTCCACACTTTTTCTCCCAACTTTTCGGCGATTTCTTCACCTTCGTTCCGCTCCGCAGGGCCGCCAATAAGCGCCACCGGGTAATTCAGTTGCTCGCATAACTCAACGTATTGGTGCGTGCGGAGCTTTTTGCGCCAGTGCGCTGCACCAATTCCTACCGCGATAAATCCATTGCGGTGGCTTTCGGGTAGGTCAGTGCTTTGGAGCACGTCAGATTCACCCATAAAATAATCCAATCCTTTCTCGTCGTTTTCAATTCCGAAAGCTTTTACCGCATCCATATAGCGGTCTACAATATGAATGCGAGGCAACCGGTCGATTCCGAAATTTACGAGCAACCACTTTTCCCAATTCAGTTTTTCGAAGGAAAAGTCCAGCGCCCTGAGTGCCCTTTTTACCCTGGCGCTGCGAAGGTTCTTGTGCAAATCCACCACATAGTCGTACGCTTCTTCCTTCAGCGCATCTATTACTTCATTGGTGCTTTTCTCAATGGAGTACACTTTCGAAATATGCGGATTGGAATCGACGAGCGTCCGGAACCTTGTTTTTGTGAGGTAGTGTATCTCAGCGCCGCCGTGAAGCTGATTCTTTAAATTGCGAACTACAGGTGTGGTGAGAACCACATCGCCAATAGAACTAAAACGAATGATTAATACCTTGGTCAACGAAAAAACAGGATTTTTTCAAATGTAACCGATTTACGTCATTTGCACCTAAATAAATCTGCATTGAAAATAATAGACACCCACTCGCACATGTACGCCGAAGAATTCGATGAAGATCGAGAAGCGTGCATGGAAAGAGCCATAGAGCGCGGAGTAGTGCTCACCGCGCTTCCCAATATAGACCGTTCGTCTGTGGAGCCACTGAAAAAACTACTCGACGATTTTCCAGATCAAACCATCGGAATGATGGGGCTGCACCCCACCTCGGTGAAGGACGATTTTAGGAGTGAATTAGAAATGCTTCGCGCCGAACTGGAAAAGCGAAAATACTTCGCTGTGGGTGAAATTGGGATGGATCTTTACTGGGACAAGACTTTTAAGGCCGAGCAGGAAGAAGCCTTTAAAATACAAATTGGTTGGGCCAAAGAAATGGAGTTACCCATTGCCATTCACGCCCGCGATTCACTGCCTGAGATTTTTAAAATACTGGATATCGAAGGTACGACGGGATTGAGCGGTGTGTTCCACTGCTTTTCGGGAAGCGAAGCCGAAGCGGAAAAAGCGTTGACCTATCCCAACTTCTACCTCGGTTTGGGCGGCGTATTGACTTTTAAAAACGGAGGACTCGACAAGGTGATGGCTAAATTTGGCCTCGATCGCCTGGTGGTGGAAACCGATGCCCCTTACCTTACTCCTGCCCCTTTCCGCGGAAAGCGAAACGAAACGGCATACACCCGCCTGGTTGTGGAAAAATTAGCCGAAATTCACGGCCTGCCCGCTGAAGATGTTGCAGCGGTAACCACGGCAAATGCCGTTAAATTATTTCAACTGGATGGAATCTAAGCGAAGCGTACTTCTAATATATACCGGCGGCACTGTGGGCATGGTAAAGGATATGGAAACGGGGCATTTGGCGCCGTTTGATTTCAATAATCTGGAAAGCCAGATACCCGAAATCAAACAGATTGAAGCCCGCGTGGAGGCCATTTCATTCGAAAAACCGATTGATTCGAGCAATATGGACCTGGAGCACTGGACCAGGCTCGCCGGCATAATTAAAAATAACTACGAGAAATACGATGGATTTGTGGTGCTGCACGGGAGTGACACCATGGCCTACACCGCTTCGGCATTGAGCTTTATGTGCTATAACTTATCCAAGCCCATCATACTTACCGGCTCGCAATTGCCCATTGGTGTGGTGCGCACCGATGGAAAGGAAAACATTATAACTGCTATTGACATTGCATCGGCCTACGAAGGGAGCCGCCCCATGGTGCCCGAAGTCAGTATTTATTTCGAAAATTTGCTCTACCGCGGCAACCGCACCTATAAATACAATGCCGAACACTTTGAAGCTTTCCGGTCTCCAAATTATCCCGTACTGGCCGAAGCGGGCGTAAACATTAAGTACAACCGCGAATACATTTTCCGGTCTTCGCCGGAGCCGTTTGAAACGGATACCCGGATGAATAATCGCGTGGCCGTTTTGAGCTTATTTCCCGGAATATCGGAGCACATTGTAAGAGCTGCCCTCACGATTCGCGAAAACAAAGTATTGATCATCCGAACTTATGGAAGCGGAAATGCAATGACCCACCGATGGTTTATAGATGGGATAAAAAACGCGATCGATTCAGGGCTATTGGTTGTTAATGTTTCACAATGTCGGGGTGGCGGTGTAACGCAAGGCCGCTACGAAACCAGCTACGAACTCGCCCGAATGGGTGTGATTAGCGGAGGCGATATGTTGCTTGAAGCAGCCATTACCAAATCCATGCATCTCTTGGGCAAGGGCTTGGATGGATCGGAATTTAAAAGAAATTTTCAGCAGAATTTAAAAGGAGAAATAACCGTTTAAGTGCCATATGATACCGCATAACGTTTTGATAACGATTAATTTTTTTGGCGTTAAGTATTTTTTGTAATTTGGCCGGCCATTGCCCTAGGGAAACAACCAATTCGGGCGAAAGGAGAGGTGGCCGAGTGGTTTAAGGCGCACGCTTGGAAAGCGTGTTTCTTCGAAAGGGGAACGGGGGTTCGAATCCCTTCCTCTCCGCTTTTTTAGAATGCTAGTAATAAATAGAAATAGATAACAAACCGTAAAATTCAGTAAAAACAAATTTTCCTAATCATGAAAAAACTACTGACCGTCTTCGCCCTTTGTGGATTTTTAAGCTTCGGGCTAACGCACTCAGGCTACGCACAAAATGAAGGCTCGGACTCGGATGATGCCGAAATGGAAATGACCGACGACACGACCGAGACAATGGAAGAAGATACAACAACAGCAGCAGCGGAAGAAATGGAAGAAACTTCCACCGCCGAAGAAGTTGCAGAAGATGTATCGGATGACATGTCTGCCGGAGTAGAAGCCGAAAGCTCTTTTACCCAAGCCATTAAAGATACCTTTATCGATGGTGGGCCATTTTTTATGTCGTTCGTATTAATTTGTTTGATCCTCGGCCTCGCCTTGTGTATCGAGCGAATTATTTACCTCAACATGGCCACTACAAACAAGCCAAAGCTTCTCAAAAACGTAGAAGACGCGCTTGCAAGCGGTGGAGTTGAAGCGGCAAAAGACGTTTGCCGAAACACCCGCGGACCAATTGCTTCTATCTTCTATCAGGGCCTTGAGCGCTACGACGAAGGTGTTGAGATGGTTGAAAAATCAGTTGTTTCTTACGGTGGTGTTCAGATGGGGCTTTTGGAAAAAGGACTTTCCTGGATTTCACTCTTCATCGCCCTGGCTCCGATGCTTGGATTCATGGGTACGGTAATAGGTATGATTGGCGCCTTCGATGCAATTGAAGCAGAGAATAACATCTCTCCAGGTGTTGTTGCAGGGGGTATTAAAGTTGCCTTGATCACAACCGTTTCCGGTTTGATTGTAGCAATCATCCTTCAGATCTTTTACAATTACATCGTTGCCAAAGTAGACGGAATTGTGAACGATATGGAAGATGCTTCCATTTCGCTTATCGACATGCTTTTGAGACACAAATCTGCATAATCAGAGCTTTATGGATAATAAAAAACTAAGTACTGTTCTTACGATCGTCGCTGCGGTTATAATAGCCATAGGGCTTGTGCTCAGCATTATGATTATGGCAGGTGACGATTATTACGATCCGAGTTATCAAAGTCTGGTTTTAAATACCCTCAATTTTACAAATGTACTATTGGGTATCGCGGCCGTGATCGCTCTTGGATTTGGAATATTCTACTTCTTTACCAATATCAAGAAAAATATTCCACTCCTTATAGGTGTTATTGTTTTCGGAGTGCTTGTGGTAGTTTGCTACAGCCTGGCTTCAGACGCATTGCAGCCTTCATATGCCGACGATATTACCGCTACAGCTTCGCAGTGGAGCGGAGCGGGATTGATGGTAATGTACGTCTTAATAGCTGTGGCATTACTGGCAGCAGTAGTAGGAGAAATATCAAGAATATTTAAATAGAAAACCAATGGCTAGAAGACCATTACAGGAAATAAATGCCGGCTCAATGGCCGATATTGCTTTCTTGCTTCTGATTTTCTTCCTGGTAACCACAACGATGGATCAAGATATCGGAATTCTCCGACAGCTTCCACCGCCGGTGCCAGACGATATGGAGAAACCACCAGAAGTAAAGCAGCGAAACGTTTACGAAGTTTTGGTAAACAGCAGCGACAAATTGCTGGTTGAAGGCAAACCCATGGATATTCGGGATTTGAAAAAAGGAGCTATTGAGTTCTACACCAATCCCACGAATAGCCCGGACCTGCCCCAACTTACCAGAGTTACAAGACCTGTTGTTGAGGACAACCTCAACAACATCAAGAAAGCTTTGGCGCAAGATCCGGATAACAAAGACCTAAAAGAAAAATTAGGAAAGTGGGAAGACCGGATGACGGCAATTGAACTCATTGGGCCATACGACGAATTGCCTTCATCGGCATTGATATCGCTGCAGAACGACCGCGGTACTTCGTACGATATGTACATCAGTGTGCAAAACGAACTCAGTGCCGCTTTGAATCAGTTGAGAAACGATTTATCGAACTCTAAATTCGGGGAGCCCTACACAGAACTCGAT
>JAIVHP010000346.1:12377-17435 GCA_020201045.1 Flavobacteriales bacterium | reverse complement strand
AAAACCGATTTGCTCCGTTAATCAAGTAGTCGGAAATTTTGAAAATGAGCCATGCACACCAGATTTCATAAACATCTGAATCGCCAAATGATAATCAAACCCAGGTTATGACACATATCGAAGCATGGTTTAAAGCATTCAGACTCCGCACCCTGCCTCTGTCTTTTTCAAGCGTTATCCTGGGTAGCCTGCTGGCGCTCTGGCAAAACAGCTTTCGGCTCGAAATTCTGATTGGCGCGCTCATCACCACACTATTTCTGCAGATATTGAGCAATTTGGCAAACGACTACGGCGATTTTCAGAATGGCGTAGACAACAAAGAGCGAATAGGCCCGGCGAGAAGTTTGCAAAGCGGAGAAATACAGGCGAGCCATATGAAAATTGCGATCGTTATTATCGCCATCCTAGCCTTCGCTTCGGGTTTATGGTTGCTTTGGCAAGCCGCCAAGACGGTCGGCGTCATTAAAGTTTTAACCTTTCTCGGTATCGGAATTCTGGCCATTGCGGCAGCACTGAAATACACCATTGGTAAAAATCCTTACGGCTATCAGGGATTTGGAGACCTGGCGGTTTTCTTATTCTTTGGCCTCACGGGTGTGGGCGGCACATTTTACCTGCACGCAAATAACATTACCTGGACCGAAATACTTCCCGCAGTCTCCATTGGGCTTCTCGCCACGGGCGTGCTGAACGTAAACAATATGCGCGACATCGAGAACGATAGAAATTCAGGCAAGCGCTCGCTGGTGGTGATGATGGGAATGAAGCGTGCAAAAATTTATCACTGCATTTTGATTTTGGGCGCTATTGGAACGGCAATCGCCTTTACGATATTAAATTTCGAATCGTATTATCAATTGCTTTACCTTATTACGCTGCCCATGCTTTTCCAGCACATTGCGGTTGTATTTAAAAATGAACAACCATCTGAATTAGACGGTGAACTCAAGAAGTTGGCCCTTGGCACTTTGGTTTTTGCCCTCACCTTCGGCATTGGATTAAATTATTAAATGATAAAGGCAAGCTGGCATAAACACACGCTTATTTTCGACAGGCCACGCGGCACTTCTCGCGGCTGGTTTAAAGAAAAACCGAGCTGGTTTATAAAGCTCGAAGACGAAAAAACCGGCAGACAGGGTATTGGCGAGTGCGGACTTCTACCCGGTTTGTCTGTAGACGACAAACCCGATTACGAGCAAATGCTCGACCATGTTGTCGATGCTATTAACGGCCAATTGCCCTTTCCAGTGCTCAAGTCATGGCCTTCGATAAATTTTGGTCTCGAAATGGCCCAGAGGCATTTTGACAATGGCGGGTTTTCCGAATTATTCCCCAGTGCATTTTCGGCAGGTGAATCCGGCATAGAAATAAACGGTTTGATTTGGATGGGTGATCCTAAAACCATGAAGGGGGAAATTGCCGAAAAGCTAGATGCGGGATTCACTTGCGTGAAGCTGAAGATCGGCGCGGTGGATTTTGACGAAGAACTCGCACTCATCGAAATGATTCGAAAAGAATTTTCGCCTGCTGAAGTGGTTATCCGGGTAGATGCCAACGGAGCCTTTTCTCCTGCCGAAGCCCGCGATAAGCTCAACCGCCTTGCAGCATTTGATCTTCACTCCATAGAGCAACCCATCAAAGCTGGTCAATGGGAGGAGATGGCTGCGCTTTGTGCCAATACGCCCATCGACATTGCCCTGGACGAAGAGCTTATTGGATTGCACGATTTTGCCTCTCGAAAAAAAATGGTAGAAACGATAAAGCCTCAAGCCATCATTCTAAAGCCCAGTCTGATTGGCGGATTTCGCGATTCGGACGAATGGATCTTGCTCGCCGAAAATGTGGGTGGATACTGGTGGCTCACTTCAGCCTTAGAGTCGAATATAGGCCTCAATGCCATCGCCCAATTCGCAGCCCACAAAGAAGTTGAAATTCCGCAAGGGCTGGGCACCGGGCAGCTCTACACAAACAATATTGATTCGCCACTTGAAGTGGAAGCAAATAAAATTTACTACCGCCGCGGTAAAAAATGGGCCATTCCTTTTTAATGAATCCTTTCGGGAAATATCGGGGTATTAAACTCAATGGATCTTTCATCCCCACAGCCAAAATTAAGGCCGGGGATTACCCCCTTCCGGAAAACTCAAACATCGCTGCTGCGATTCAATTTGCGGAAGAGCTCTTTGACCATGCGGACACCATAGGGGTAAAAACTTCCGGCTCTACCGGAGATCCAAAGCTCTTTACCTTTCCAAAATCAGCTCTGGAACAAAGCGCAAAGGCCACCATTTCATTCTTTAATCTTCTCCCACAATCCCGCGCAGCTCTCGCACTACCCATGGATTACATCGCGGCAAAAATGATGGTGACGCGAGCCGTTGTCGGAGGCTTTAACATCGACGTAGCCCAACCTTCTGCAACCCCTTTGCCGGAAGGCGCACAACCCGATTTCATACCCGTTACTCCCCATCAAATGCAGGAGATCATTGCCCGTCAAAACGACTTACTCCAGCGGCAAACCACTTTTTTAATTGGTGGAGGACCCATAGACGAACGTTTAAAAGCCAACCTTGTGGAAAGGCAAATAACAGCTTATGCCAGTTTTGGCATGACAGAAACCCTTTCGCATTTTGCATTGGCAGCCATCAATGAGGAGCCGCTGATTTTTAAACCCCTACCCGGAGTGAAAATCAAACAATCGGAAATTGGTGCACTCGCGGTGAAATGGCCTGGAATTACGGGCGATTGGTTGGAAACAAACGACCTTGTAGAAATCCGAAATGGTGGATTTAAATGGTTGGGACGAAGCGATTTTCTCATTAATTCTGGCGGGGTGAAAATCATTCCCGAACAAGTGGAGAGCGAACTGAGAAAACACCTCGATTCACCCTTCTTTATTCACGGCGTTCCCGACGAAGTCCTTGGTGTAAAAGCAGTCCTGTTCATAGAAGGAGAAAAGGGGGAAAACCTGGACTTTTTAGATCGCGTGAAGTGGCAAAGCAAGTACCACCGACCGAAGGAAGTGATGTACATCCCGCAATTCAAACGCACGGAGTCTGGGAAAATAAAACGCACTGAAACGGTTGAAGCGCAGCGCTAATTCTGCCGTGTAGAAATATATTTCCGCCACCGGTCCAAAACAACTTCCATATCTTCGGGCACCTTAGACTCAAAATTCAATCGCTCTTTTGTTTTTGGATGGTTCAGCTCGAGCTTTCTGGCATGAAGAGCTTGCCGCGGCAGCAAGTTGAAATTGTTCATGACAAACTGCTTGTATTTACTGAAGGTCGTTCCTTTAAGGATCTTATTTCCACCATACTCCGGATCGTTAAAAAGTGGGTGGCCGATATGCTTAAAGTGGGCGCGGATTTGGTGTGTTCTACCCGTTTCGAGCTTGCACTCCACCAGCGTCACATAGTTCAATCGCTCCAAAACTTTATAGTGTGTAATAGCCGGTTTTCCGTAGTCCCCTTCCGGGAAAACCGTCATCACCTTTCTGTTTTTCAAAGAACGGCCGATATGCCCTTCTATGGTACCGGGCTCTTCCAAATCACCCCAAACCAGTGCCACGTAGCGGCGGTCGATTGTACGGTCGTAAAACTGTTTTGAAAGGTGGGTCAGCGCCTTCTCCGTTTTGGCAATCACCATTACACCCGTGGTATTTTTATCGAGGCGATGCACGAGTCCGGGGCGAGACGGTAGTCCGTCTTTCGCTTCAGGCAGATTTTCAAAGTGGTAAACGAGTGCGTTTACCAACGTACCCGAGTAGTTGCCGTACCCTGGGTGCACCACCATGTCTGTTGGTTTGTTTACAATAACCAGTGTATCGTCCTCATAGAGAATTTCAATCGGGATATCCTGTGGTATAAGCTCAATCTCGCGCTGCGGATAGGGCAAAACGATGGAGATTTCATCTCCGGGTTTTACCTTGTAATTCGGCTTTACCGGCATTCGGCTCACGTGGATATTGCCGCTAAGCGCAGCATCCTTAATTTTTGTCCGTGAAGTATTGGGAATGCGGTCCATCAAAAACTTATCGATGCGAACAACTTCCTGTCCTTGATCTGCTACAATATTATAGTGCTCAAAGAGCTCCTGATCTTCTTCTGGGTCGGTTGAGTTGGGATCTTCCATTATGGGTAATTTATCAATGGCTTTTTGGTATCCAGATGGCCCTGGTGGTCTTTAACTAAAAACGAGTGCAAAGGTAAGCTTCCCAAAGTACTGGGCAGTTTAAAGTTAGAATTAACTTTAGCAGTCATGTCGTCAAAGCTAATCTATGATTCTTCTGGAATTTAGTGAAAATTCGCTGATGAAAGGGCCGTTGGTTTTGATTTTATTCCAAAAGCAATAATTCCAAAGACTTAATCTTTTTAAAATCAGCATCTGCTGTAAGCATTGGTACACCCAAGCTCATCGCCGTGGCAGCGATGATGGCATCAGGAAGCTTTAATTTGGTTTTCCGACGAATGGCCACCGTATGTTGTTTGACTGATGGATTTAAGTAGATAACAGCTAATTCAGAAGACATTGCACTGACTGCTTGTTCTTAGTCTTTTTGGAGTCTGTGATAACCCTTCACTTCCAACTCTGTAATCACCGATACGGCAATATCCCGACCCTGAAGTGCCTCTGCAACGGCTTTGTTCCCATCCGGCAGGTACAGTATAATATTTGTGTCGACTAATATCTCAATTCCACTCATCCCTTAGCGCTTTCTGAATCGCCAAAGGATCGTCGTGAAGTTTCACGACACCCACATACTTCATAGCATTGAAGCCTCGGTTCTGTTTGAGCCGCTTGAGGGCATCAACCAATTGCTTCCGCACATTGTCCTTTCCGATGATTACGACACCATAACAACATCAAATATAAGCAAAAACTGAGCTGTGGAAAATTGGTTTTTCCATGCGAATGCTAGCATCTACTAATAACCTATCATATAACTAAACCGCTTTATTTCTGAGAATCAAAACATTGACTAAAATTTGATTACGCTGTGGCACGAGTCTCTCTGCGTCCTTTGCGCATCCTTAGCGATCTCCGCGTGAACCTTAG
>JAIVHP010000346.1:0-12311 GCA_020201045.1 Flavobacteriales bacterium | reverse complement strand
TCGATTATTATTCGGAGATTCAGATTTTCATAAAAGATTGATATACAACTTAGCGAGGCACGAGCGATCTCATGAGCACCGCTGAAAGCATAAATATGCGAATAACGTTCATTTTCAAAGCCACCCGCCTACCGGAGGGCAGGTAGCGGGCTATGGCGCGAAAAGGAAATGCAGTATATCGGCTTTTATGAGAAAGAATATTCTTATTCCACCTCAACTAAGCGCTAGCGATCTCACGACCAACGGGAGCCCGAAGGGTGAGCGGAGCGAATAAAACAGCGCTTTTCTGCCTAAAAATAGTTCAAAATAGCCCGCTATTTTTTAAGAGTGTTTATTTTCAAAGGCTATAAAGAGATCGCTTACGCTTTGTTCTTCACAATTTTTAGTTGAAACCCACAACTAAGCGATAGCGACCTCACGACCAGCGGGAGCCCGAAGGGTGAGCGGAGCGAATAATTTATAGGCGGTCTGAATCCTGAAGAATAATCGAACTCAGGTTTCAACGTTTTAAAAGAAAGAACTTAAACGGTTACCACCGAATTTTCTTCGTAGGTAAAGTTGTTTGGTACGTACGCGTCTGCTTCCCAGTCGTTTTCCCACTTGCTTCCGTCTATTACATATCGGAATTCGTAGTTCTTGCCAACTTCCAGGTCAACGGTAGTCTTGAAACTTCCATCTTTTAGTTTTTTCATTTTGATAGGTGATTCAGTCCACTGACTGAAGTCGCCTACTAGCTCAACATTTTTGGCATCCTCAACGGCCTCGGGCTGGAGGCTGAAGGTTACCTTGCAAAGGGGTTTCGATTTGAGAAACTGCTTTTTGATCATTTTAGTAGTATTCAGAATTTCGGTGCAAATGTACGAAATATTCTTTCATAGTGTCTGATTAACACGGAGTTAAATTTTTGTGAATTTAAACTCAATTTGCTCATCTTAAAGGCCGCTAGACGAGTGTTTGTGGCACTTGGGGATTATTAATAATTTAGGGTGCGCAATAAAACTAATTTGAAAAGACTCAATAAAGGCTCCATTTTGCTGGCTGGCTTCGCGCTGTGTTCCAGTTTCTTGTTCGGACAGGTAGAAAGCGAGGATGCAAATTTATACATCAAGCCATTCGTTGGGCTGGGCCAGGTTCTTATCCACAGCGAAGACCTGCGGCCCGTTGAAGATTCCTACCCAAAAGTATTAGGGCAGGGCCTTACCGGATTATTTTTTTTGGAACCGGTTTTTGGCGCTAAGAATAAATTGAGCTTTTCCATTCGCGGAGCGTTCGGACTATCTTACCAAAACAAACCGTTCGACGAAGCGCAAAATCCCGATAACCTGAGCTACAGTACCAGATTGGCTTTTCCACTCCAGGTGGGCATCGCTGCGAATTACCGGATATCCGAAGACTGGATTATCGATGCCGGAGCGCGGTACAACCACATATCAAATGGCGGGTTGAAGCAGCCCAATAAGGGTATTAACTGGCCCACACTGAGCGTGGGTGTCAGTAAGTATTTTTCAACTCCTGAATTTTACCAACGGCCAAAAGAAGACTGGAGAAAAGTTTCCGACCCCAAAAAGCGCGTCGAAACGGCTTTATTTGGAACGTATCAAAAAACCAGTTCCGGGAAATTTCTTTGGAGCGGCGGAGTTTCTGCACTCTACAGCACGCAAGTAGCACGTATTAGTGCCCTGGTGGGCGAAGCGGAGTACAATTACGACGCCTTTCAGGCAGAACTTGGGAAACTGGACGGCAAGGACGCCGACGGGCATACATCTGGTGTGGCTGTTGGGCACGAATTTATTTTGGGAAACTACCGCTTTGGCCAGCGTTTTGGCGCTTACCTCTTAAAACCCGATACCAGAAAGGAAGACGTCTATCAGCGCTACAGCATCACTTATTTGTACAAAGACTCTTGGAGCTTTGGGGTCTCGCTCAAAGCGCACGGCCACGTAGCCGACTTCCTCGATTTGCGGGTGGGTAAAGTTTTCTGACCTTCCCTTTAATCCATCCTTTTATCTTTGCGCGAAAATATTGAGAAATGGGTCTAATAGACGAATTGAGATGGCGTGGATTAATTCAGGATATAACCCCTGGAACGGAAGAACAACTCAACAGCGAAGCTACATCCGGTTATGTGGGATTCGATCCCACAGCAGATTCGCTACATATTGGTAACCTCGTGCCCATTATGTTGCTCGTTCATTTGCAACGCGCTGGTCACAAGCCTTTTGCTTTGGTTGGGGGCGCTACCGGTCGCGTGGGCGATCCATCGGGTAAAACCCAGGAGAGGCAACTTCTCTCTCCCGAAATCATTGAACACAACCTCTCCTGCCAGAAGGCTCAACTCGAACAGTTTCTGAAGTTTGGAGATGGCAAGTCAGACGCGGTAATGGTGAATAATTACGATTGGTTTAAGGATTTCAGCTTTCTCGATTTTATAAGAGATGTTGGCAAACACCTTTCTGTAAACTACATGATGGCTAAAGATTCCGTGAAGTCCAGACTCGATGCCGGAATGTCTTTTACCGAATTCACTTACCAACTCATTCAGGGATACGACTTTTACCACCTCAATAAACACCACCATGTAAAACTCCAAATGGGCGGAAGCGATCAGTGGGGAAACATCACCACGGGAATTGAGCTCACGCGCCGAAAAGGGGGAGGTGAGACCTTTGCACTTACTGCTCCACTCATCAAAAAGGCCGATGGCTCCAAATTCGGTAAATCCGAAGGCGGCAATGTTTGGCTCGACGCAGACAAAACCAGCCCGTACAAGTTTTACCAATTCTGGCTCAACGCATCCGACGAAGATGTGGAGAATTTTGTGAAAGTGTTCTCGCTTAAATCGAAAGAAGAAATAGACCGCTTAATTGCAGAACACAGCGAGGCGCCACACCTCAGGGTGCTGCAAAAAGCCCTTGCAGAAGAACTAACCGAGCGGGTGCACGGAAATCACCAATTGGAAATGGCTATTGAAGCCAGCAATATTCTCTTCGGTAAATCGACTTCGGATCAACTTAAAAAACTATCCGAAAGAGATTTTCTCGACGTTTTTCAGGGAGTTGAACAAGTTAAAATACCGAAAGATCACTTGAGCGATGGAGTTTCTGTAATCGATTTGCTCTCTGATGTTTCCGGGTTTTTGCAATCAAAAGGTGAAGCGAGAAGAGCGCTAAAAGAAAATTCCATCAGCGTGAACAAAGAGAAAGCAAATGATTCGCTGATGGTCACTTCGGCCGATTTGATAAACGATAAATACGTCTTGCTCCAGCGCGGAAAAAAGAAATATTTCATCGTAGAAGTCGGCTAGTCGGCTACCATTAGGTTGCAACCTCGCATGTCGCTGTAATCAAAACGGCCGATAATTTCTATTCGCCCGTCGGCCAGGCTCCTGCCCAAGTCTGATGTGGCAATAAAAGAACACGAATGGATATTGGCCAAATCGGTAATGTTCAATCCGCCGGTTTTGCCTTCACCTACAAGCGCCCCGGGATCGTTGGTATCTCTCACCCGGATTTTCATCCAGGGCGGACACTCAAATTTTCCACTTCCAGTAGAATACGCTTGCGAAAGCAGCTCCGTCATTCCGTATTCCGAGTGTATTTCATCTACCCCAAACGCATTTTTTAGAATGCCGTGAAGTTCTTCGCGAATCATTTCTTTCCTGCGCCCTTTCATTCCGCCTGTTTCCATTACAATGGTGTTTTCAAGCTTCAAATCGTAGGTTTCTGCCAAATCGAGAAGCGCGAAGCTCACACCAACCAACAGGGTTTTTTTGGATGTTTTTCTTTTTAGCAGAGAAACCAGTTTATCCCGATTATTTAAAAAGAATCCGCTATCCGGATCGTTTGATTTCTCAATAAGCCGGTTCATCATGTAGACCAGCGAAGACCCTTCCCGCTCCAAATAAGAAGGAAGCGAAGCCAGTATTCTGTAGTCATCCACATTTCCGTAAAAGTGTTGAAATGCCAGTGAAAATGATTTTTCGTAAAGCGAAAGGTCTTTTACATAGTGTTTTGACTGAAGTTGACCGGTGGTCCCACTGCTCAGAAATACAGCTTCGGCATCGGCCTTAGCATTGTAAAAAACTTTTGTTTTGTACAGCTCTATCGGAATATGTGGGATGGAGTCGGAGTTTTTAATCTTTTCGGGATTTACTCCTAAATAATCGACAAACTCTTTGTAGGGCGCACAGTTCGCATACTGATAAGATGCGTGCGCCCTGCCTTACCATGCCTTCGGCAGGTTAACCTGCCGAAGGTAGGTAAACCGGCAGGCAGGCCTGCCTCCCGGAGGGTGGCTTGCTATTGAACTTTCTGGCTCAGCCTCTGGACTTTATTAACAGAATTTATTTGGACCAAAAGATCACCGTGTGAAAAAGTGGCATTACATCTTCTTGATTTTCCTTGTTCCGGCCTTGTCGAATTGCGAAAGGGGGGATGAATTTCCCAATGAACCGGTAATAACGGCTATAGATTTCGACGATGCCAACAGCGATCTCATTATTGAGTTTACAGATGGCGATGGAGACTACGGAATAGAAGCGGAAGACCCCGATTTTCCGTATTACCTCGACGATGACAGCACGGAAGTCAACCCGTATTATTTCAATCTCTGGATAGATTACTACGAGTTGAGAGACGGCGAATGGGTTTTTATAGAGCCCGAGAGTGAAGCCGGGTTTAACTTCCGCGTGCCCAATCTCACTCCCGATGGTCAGAACAAACAGCTCGAAGTGATATTTACAAACGACATGTCTACAGAGCTGCCCTACCTGCTCGCCGAAAGCGATACCATCAAGTTTCGGGTTACATTGGTAGACCGGGCCAAAAACGAAAGTGTACCCGAAGAGACGTCGGCGATTTACATGCCGCGCTAGTTTTATATCTTTCCCGAAAGGGCTTCCGTCACATTAAGTGCGTGATCGCCCACCTTTTCGAGCGACGATGAGAGATCGTTGTAAACTGTTCCGCTGCGCAAGTTGTACCTTCCGCTCTCCAGTTTAGAGATGTACTCCTGCTTCATTCGCTTGCGCATTTGGTCGAGCTCTTTTTCGAGGTGTTTCGCCTCCGCTAAATTCACTTCGGCATCTTCATCTGCGTCGAGGTTTCTCTGCATTAAGGCCAGTATGCGATTTACCAGCCGAAACATTTCTACGAGTTTTTCGCGCTGACCGGGAGTGAACCAAATTTTAGACTCCGATTTCCGCTCGAGTGCGCTGGACATCTGGTAGAAAATATCGCCTATGCGCTCCAGGTCCGAGCTAATGCTCAAAATCGATCGCACCTTTTCGGAAGCGGCTTTACTCAGCTCGGTTCTCGAAAGCCGGCTGCAATACTGTGCAATTTCAATTTCCAGGCGATCGGTTATTTTTTCATACTGCTTGATTTTGGTGTGCAGTGTGTGCTGCTCTGCACTTTCCGTTTCGGTAAGCAGCTTCTGAACAAAGCCAGACATTTTAGATGTGACTTCTCCAAATTTCGAAACTTCTCTTTTTGCTTCGATAAGCGAGATTTCCGAAAGGTGAATGGACGTGTTTATAAACTCCAGGCGAAACTCTTCGTCTTCGCCGCCGCGTGATGGCACTGTCCAGGTGGCGAGCTTTATAAGCTGCGGGGCGAACCACATCAGCAGCAATAGGTTGGCTACATTAAATACCGTGTGAAAAGCTGCCAGCGCTGTGGTGGCCGATTGCCTTCCCGCTTCTGAGTTTTCAAAGGGATCGGCGGGCAGGTAAGAACCGATGAGTTGAAGCACAAAGGGCAGCATAAACACCATCCAACAAACGCCAATAACGTTGAAAAGGGTGTGTATTCGCGCACTTCGCTTGGCGTGGACATTACCCACCAGGGCGGCAATCTCGGCGGTGGCAGTGGTGCCGATATTTTCTCCCAAAATCATTGCAGCCGCAACTTCAAATGGAATAACTCCAGTGGCACAAAGCGTCATGGTGAGCGTCATCGCGGTAGATGAGCTCTGAACAATGATGGTGACTACAATTCCGAGCAAAATAAACATCAGCATCCCCAGGAAAGGGGTTTCCGAATAGGAAATAAAAAACTGAACCAGCGCAGAGTTTTCGGTAAATGTGGGAACGGTCTCCTTTAGAAAACCAAGCCCCATAAAGAGCAGTGCGAACCCAATAAGGGCAGTACTCCACGATCGCACTCCGGTTTTTTTGATAAGCAGCAATGGGGTGGCAATGGCAAAAATGATGAGTGCATACACTGTTATATCAACCCGAAACCCGAAATAAGACACCAGCCACCCCGTGATAGTAGTTCCGATGTTGGCCCCCATCATGATTCCCACCGATTGAGCCAGAGAAATGAGCCCGGCATTTACAAAACTCACCGTCATTACCGAAGTAGCGGTTGACGACTGTAAGAGTCCAGTGAGCGTAAAACCCGAAAAGATCTCGGTAAAACGGTTGCGGGTCATCAAATCCAGGATGTTTCTGAGTTTACTCCCGGCAGTGGCCTGCACTCCTTCACTCATGGTTTTCATACCGTAAATGAATAAGCACAGCGAGCCAATCATCATTAAAAACCGGGTGATGCCCCAGGGTATTTCCGTTTTAAACCGTTCACGCGATGTCCAGACCATGCCCTTTGAGTCAGCTTTTGGGGAATCGGGGTTTAAATAGCCCAATTGAAAAATGTAATTTGAAATTGGAGTGAGTTCATCGAGCGTAATCCTCCCTTCGGTGTATTTAACCGGCCCTTCGCTGAGCCATACATCCCCTTCGTTTGTAAGAATTACGGCCCGATTGTACCGGATAAAAACTTCATTTGGCGGGTTGGGAACATCGCAATCAACCAGCCAGCTTACGGTTATATGGTCATCGGTTACGATGGTTCCGTGCAATTCAATGGGCTCTTGCGCAATAGAAAACGTTGCTATCAGACTTAATAAGCTGATAAACAGAAGTTTTAATATATATGGGGTGGGCTTAACCATGGCGCGCAAAAGTAAGATGAAGGTTGATTTGATATGGTGGTTCTGCGTTAATTTTATGTTAATTGAAAAATCTCACTATCAGGCTTTTCTGTTTCGGGGCTAAGCGCCCCCTATGCCTTTAAAAACGGACTGAATATGAGAAGAAGAATTAAATGTTGTGTCAAGTAATCGTAAATAATAATTAACGGGTAGTTAAACTTCACGTAATCGGGCGAAGATACTTTCGAGTCGCAAATCATACCCTATGTCGCACCGCGATTCCCTGTTGCTCGTTGAAGGTAGAAATTCCCAGTTCAAAGAACTCTCTTCAATTCTGCAAAAATTCAAACTCGATTTTAAAACGGTTAATTCGAGTGCGGAAGCGCTAGTCGTTTTGGGCAGCGAAACACCCGGATTGGTTTTGATGGATTTACTGATCGATGCCAGAGACGCCATAGACCTTACCGGTGAAATAAGAAATTCGGTTAAAAATTGCGACAGCAATATTGTGGTTTTCAGCGACCGGAAGGAGAATTACGTGGAAATTACGGCGCTGAACGCCGGCGCCGACGATTTTATGGTAAAGCCCGTGAACAAAAGGCTTTTTGAAAGCAGGCTCAAGGCGTGGCTGCGCCAAAGTACCAGGCAGGCGATTGCCGAAAATGGATCGGCGCCGCGCGGCGATATCTACCTCGACGAAGAGCGCTATATCGCAGTTGTTCGGGAAAGCGAAGTGGTTTTACAGCGAAAGGAATTTCAAATTATGTCTCTGCTTCTCTCCAAACCGCAAAAGGTGTTTAGCCGCGTCGAAATTAAGGAAATGGTGTGGCTCGATTCGCGCCGCGTGCGAAACCGCACGATTGACGTGCACATTCGCAACTTGAGATCAAAACTCGGCGGCGAGTACATCAGAACGTATAAGGGTATTGGGTATAGTTTTGAGCCCTAGAAAGCTGTTAACCTATCATATAACTTAACCGCTAACTGATTTACGCAGAGAACAGTGAGAAAAAGGACAACCAAAGCTCAAATTGATGAGTGCACCGAGGATCGCGAGCGATCAGTGAGAAACCCGACGACATTTCTCTTTGCGGGTTCTCACAGCGTGCTTGCACGGCTTAAGCCTTTTGAGCAACCCCGGACTTGTTTCGGGGCTCACCGTTCCTCCGCCCTTCGGGTTTCGGGGCTCTGAGCACTTCCGCCATTCGGCGTAGCTCAAGCGTCGGATGTATTTTTTTGGATCTCTGTTTAAATGATTTACGCAGCTCGCAAGACCCTTTATTTCTTAATTCTTTTTTTCCAACGAGAATAAAAACATAGACTAAAATTTGATTACGCTGTGGCACGAGTCTCTCGGCGTCCCTCCGCAATTCTGCGGAGCTCCAGCGTCCGCGTGAACCTTAGAGATATAGCGCATTTCACGCAAAGCTCGCAGAGTAATTCGCAGAGTTCGCAGAGCTCATCCACCTTTCGGCGGAGCTCAAGCTTCAGCTCTATTTTTTTAAATGATTTACGCAGATACTCGGACTCCGCTGGATGGCGGAGGAACAGTGAGCCCCGAAACGAGTTCGGGATTTCGCGAAATGCTCAAAAATGGACAACCAAAGCTCAAACTGATGAGTGCGCCGAGGATCGCAAGCGATCAGTGAGATACCCGCCAACATTTCTCTTTACAACTTCTCACAGCGTGCTTGCACGCCTCAGTGTTCTCGCTAAAACACGCCCTGCTATTCATTTTCTCACTTTTCTCAGCGCTAATTTTTTGGATATTCTTTTAAATGATTTACGCAGCTCGCAAAGCCCCTATTTTCTTAATTCTTTTTTCCAGCGAGAATCAAACCATTGACTAAAATTTGATTACGCTGTGGCACGAGTCTCTCTGCGTACTTTGCGAAATACTCTGCGATCTCCGGTACGCCATGAAGCGTACGCCATATATATAAATGTTAAAAACCCAGTATCATGAAAGGGATATACAAGCCAATTTGCCGTTCAGCTTGAAGCAGCCATGAGGTGCGGGGCGGAAACAAACCGTGCTAAGTTCATGGCCAGCGACCATGCAGGCCGCAATACAAATGAACCCAGTTAGGCTTCGTTACGCAATTTGCAGTGATCAACCTTCCGGAGTTGGCGAAATCTGATACACAGCGGGAAGCAACGGCAAAGTGCACCGCTGTGGCTGCACGGAGTAGAATGGGGTGGCATGTATGGTTAGGGTTGCGTATGAACATGGGAAGCCCTAACAGCATTGCTCTGGCCGGTGATGGCTGAGGGTGGCGGAGATGTCCGTAGTACTGAAGATGTCCGGGACAACATAACCCGGACGGAGGGAAGGGACATTACTACTATGAACGTTTCAGATAATGACCAAACAACAGAATTGATGAAAGAATCAAGTATTCAGCAAAGTGTTCAAAGGGAGATCGACCGCCTTTCGCAGAAAAAGCGCAAGGAGATGGATGCCCGGGAAAGAGTGCGGTTATTACAACTGAAACTATATCTCAAGGCCAAACAAGAGAAAAGCTACAAGTTCTACATTCTCTATGACAAGCTGTTCCTGAAGCATACCCTGACAGAGGCTTATGCAAAGTGCAAGGCTAATGCAGGAAGCCCGGGAACAGACGGCATGACCTTTAAGGATGTGGAAGAGTATGGGCGTAGAAAGTTCCTCGACGAACTCGGAGAAGAACTGAGAAAACGCACTTACAAACCACAGCCTGTAAAACGTGTGTGGATAGAGAAGGAGAACGGAGGCAAGCGACCATTAGGTATACCAACGATCAAAGACAGGGTTGCTCAGCAAGCCTGTAAAATGGTCATGGAGCCCATATGGGAAGCTGACTTTGATGGTTCATCGCATGGTTTTCGTCCCAAACGCTCTGCAGCGGATGCAGTGACGGAAATCAAACAGAACCTGAAATCGGGTAAGCACGATGTGTACGATGCCGACCTGAGCAAGTATTTTGATACGATACCACACGAAAAACTGGAGTTGGCTCTGAAAGAGCGAATAGCCGATCCACGTGTACTGTACCTGATAAAGCTATGGCTTAAAGCGCCAATAGTGGAAGAAGATGGTGGATACACGGGAGGCAAAAGCAACAAGCAGGGCACGCCTCAGGGCGGTGTGATATCACCTTTGTTGGCCAATGTCTACATGAACCTGCTCGACAGGATAGTCAACAGGCCAAACGGATATTATGACCAACAGGGAATCAGAATGATCCGCTATGCAGACGACTTTATATTGATGTCGAAGCATATCGGACAGGAGGCGATCATCAGACTGCACAACTACCTCGAACGTATGGGGCTGGTTATTAACACGAAGAAGAGTAAACAGGTAAATGCACGGGAAGCACCATTTGAGTTCCTTGGCTTTGCCTTTCGGTACGACCGCAGCGTGCTCTTCGAGGGAAGCAGGTTTTGGAACGTATTACCAAGACCAAAATCTCAGAAGAAGGTACGACAGAAAGTCAACACCCGGCTCAAATCCATCAGCCACTATCCCGCAGAGGCGGTTGTAGCAGAACTGAACCCGGTTATCAGAGGATGGGTGAATTACTACCGCATCGATAAAGTCAGCTATACGCAGGTAGCACTCAGAACGCTGAATGACTATCTGCGCAAACGCCTCGATCGCTTTTATCAACGGAAGAGCCAGCGGAAGTCTCGCCTCTATGGCCAGGAGGCCTACCAGCTATTGATCCAACATTACGGATTAATAGCCCCATATAAGACTTCCGGCACTCGACCGGTGAAAGCCTTGAGAAGAAAGTAGTAGGAAAGCCGTATGCGGGAAAATCGCACGTACGGTTTGACGAGGGGGCTGAAGGAGCAAGGTCTGAAATGGAGGCTTCGCCCCATTATCGCTTGTTCCTTCACTCTACTCTACCGTGAAATAGGCTGTGGGTATTAAGTTCATGCAAAGGAGTTATCTCTAGTACGAATTTTCAGATCAAGTCGTGGATATGACACTGGCATGCGGATGGACTTTATGACAAACGCCAATGAAGAAACTCAACTAGCACTTCGTCTCTGCTTTCGCAACACTACCACCACAAAAATGATCAGGAGTATTCCAACTCCCAGCAAATAGGGCCAATAAGTGGGCTCATCGATAATGGCGCGCTCATTTCCCTGCAATACAAAACCGGCCCAGAAGTAAGGGTGGTTCTTCATGGGGTTTTCGGCGATAAAAGTTCTTTTGGCTTCGGCCAAAGCCGTCGTTTTTGATTGACCCAGTTTGAGGTTATCGTAAAACGACAGCATAATTTCGGCGGTCTCCTTATCGGGAACGGGCCACAAGCTGTACACAGACGATTGCACCCCCGAGTAAGTCAATGCCTGCGATAAGCTCTGCATACCTTCGCCTTCTCGCAATTGGCCAAGTCCCGTATTGCAAGCGCTTAAAACAACCATCTCAGCGGGAAAATGTAAGGCGTAGATTTCGTTAAAACTCAGCTTCTCTTCGTTCTGAAAAACCAGCTCGGAGTTTTCGGTGTCTTCGTCGGCGTAAATGGTGTGCATGGCCAAATGATATACCCGGTAATTGTTTGTTTGCTCAATAAAATTCCACTTGCTCGCTTCATTTTCGGTATAAAAATCACCGCCAAAGTTTAGGGCGATTAACTCCGCTTCGCGGGTGGCGCCTTTAAGGTTTACCAGTCTGTTTTCTAAAATTTCGCTTCGCATGGTGCCGTCGTATTCATCCGAATAAACCGGGGCAAAAGCCGCCATCCGTTTCTTTTCGCTTCCCGTAAATTCTTCGCTATTATCGGCTGTTAAATTCCATAGTGAAAGCGAGGGACTGTAGCTGATGCTGTGCGAATGAACCAGGTATTCTCCGGTATTTTCCTTCTTTAGCGATTCAAAGGCCAGATAGCTCAATTTCCCGTCGGGAATGATTACCAGGTGGTCATAAGCTTCCAGGTTGTCGCGAAAAGGATAAACCAATGCCCGATAGCACATCTTCGAAGCCTCGCCGTATTCACTACCCGGTGTTTTGAGCTTTTGGTGGTAATCGGTTATCAAAGAATCAATTCTACTGCTGCTCCCCAGATTGTAAAGGGTGGCGCCCTCATGACTGATCAAAACCGCAAAAGCCGATTTGCTTCCCTGCACGTATTGGATAATCAGCTCCCGATTCCCCAGTTTCTTTTGCGTTTCTGAAACAGACAGGTTTGATTTGTAGAGCCTATCGAATTGCGGGTCTATGGAATCGATCTGCTGCGTTAGCCCTTTAATTTTAGATTCAATCTCCGACCTTTTTTGCGCCAGCTCTGCGGAGTCGGGGAAGGCTGCTGCTGCATCTGCAAGTTCCGCCATCTGCGCATTGAGCAGATTTCTTTTGTTTAGCAATTCGGGCGGAAGCACTG
>JAIVHP010000090.1 GCA_020201045.1 Flavobacteriales bacterium | reverse complement strand
CCCGTCTTCTACGATAACCGAATCGATATTCCCAAAACTAATGACCTTGGTTTTGCTCGAGTCTGTAACCAATACCGGAACCGAGCCGGAGTTCATCACCGTTTCGCTTATAAATGAATTGATTAGGTCGTCAAGGGTTTTTTCGAGCTCCAGAATAATTTTGGAATCTTTGTAGTACACCTTTTGCTCAATCCCTGTGAGGCTGAGTTTGATGGGGGGATAATTTTTAGACATGGCCTTTACCAGGCTATCTTTCCGCTCGGGGGTGCTGAGGTGTTCTTCATCGATGTTTCTATCGAAGAGAATTTTATTTTTACGGCTGACTACAATAACCGGAATGGTTCGGTTATTCGATAAAATATCCTGAAGAAAGCGGAGTTCGTTGGGGCTGGCCGTGGTAACCCGCCCGGTAGCCTGCGCCCAAACGTCAATTTTATTCCGCTCTTCGTTCCGCATGTCTTCAAAGAGCTTTTCGGTATAATTGATAAGCGTAAGGCGCTTTTTTACCGCTTCGGACCAGAGCTGCACTTTCTGGCGCTCCTCCTGCCTTATTTTGTTGACAATATAATTGGAATACCAGAGCGAAAGGCCGACGATTACTGCGGCCAATATAAGTAGCACCGCTTTCCAGCGTTGCTTTTTGGAATAGAGATTCATTTATAAAACCTTATTTTCTAGGGTAAAGGTTTGTCGATAGGCGGGCTTATTTGCCCTAAATGTATAAATCTTTTGGTATTTCTATGAACCCACTTATAGATCGTCGTCATCTTCGAGCTCTTTGTAGAGGTCTTCGTCTTCTTTACTCAGTTTTTTCGTCTTTTTTGTCGGTTTGTTTTTCTGACTGGCGGAATCAGATTTGGTATCCATGCCACCCATGTCGACAGATATTACCGGTTTGTGCCGGTTTTCCGCATCCACAGGTGTTAACGTGGAGTCTTTTTTAAACATTCCAAACTCTTCCTTTAAGATTCGTTTAAAAGTTGTTTTTTCTTCTTCAAGCTGGTTCTGTCTCTTCGATCGCGCCGCGTCTTTATCCATTCCAAAAACCGGATTTTGGGCTGTTCCGGTCATTTTCAGAAATAAATTTAGGCCGGTGCCGTCGTCTACGACGTATCCAAACTCAGAACTGGTCTCTTTACCCGTTCTTAAAAGTTCGCTCAGTCTAAAACTAATCCCGTAATTTATGTGATGCTCAAAGCTGTGCGTTCCCGAAATATTCAGGCGCATAGCCGATGAATTCACCGTCATAGCGGGAATAGAAACAGTTTCATTGGCGATGGTGATTCGGTTTTTAAGCGTGTCGAATTTCACAACTTTCAGCTCTTTTTCGAATGCGTTTACCTTAATCAGAGAATTCCACAATGCGCTTTTGCGGAGATAGTCGGGAATGCTTTGGAGCGATTCCAGTTCGATGAGTTTTCCGTTCCACACGGTGAGCTCGGCATCGGCAGTGATACTCTTATTGTCGAAAACCATATTTTCACTGAGGTTTCCGGTAAATTGAAGGTCGGCATTCGCCCTTCCTTCCAGGTTTTCGGCGCCCACTACTTGCTGAGAAAAATTTTCAAACTCATAGAAAAGCTCCTTCAGGTCAATATCGCGGAGCGAAGCCATCGATATAATCTCGTAATCGCTGCCGCGGGCCGAAATGGAAGTGTTTGATGCTACCTTTCCGGAAGCGGTTTTAAAAGTAAATGGGTTTAAGCTGAGTACGCCGAGCTTGTAGTATGCGCGACCACTAATATCTTCGGCCTTAAACCTTCGGAAGGCGATTTTCCCGATATCTACCATTAAATCAAACGATACATTTTTCGGTAACGCAAAGTGGTAACTCGAGTCGGCCGTGCTCTCCGATTCGGTTAAAATTTTATTGAGATCGAGCAAATCGGATTTAAAATTCGCTTCAATTTTAAGGTTTTGATCTTTTGACGAAAGGTAGGGCAGGGCATTAAATATGGTTCCCGAAAGCTCGAAGGGGTTTTCGTTGAGTTGCGCTTTTCCAGATTCAACGATAATGGAATTGTTTGCCAGTTGGATGTTTCCCGATACCCGGTCGATGGATTCATTTCGTCCAGCCATCTTTACCGCGCCGTCTTCGAGTTCAATTTTCCCTAAAAAATCAACGCCTTTTAAAAAGGCAGTTGTCTGGGCATTTCCGTTTACGGGAATTCGTCCGGTTAACCGCCCATCCAGGTTTACCCTTCCGCGCAAAATTTCCAGAGATTTCATATTGAGCAGGCTTCGCAGCTCCGACAAATCGGCTAGACCTTTAATGTGTAAGTCGAAAGAAGGTTGGTTGAAATTTACAATTTTACCCCAGGCCGATAACTTGCCTGGGCCGATGGTGCAGTCAATTTTATCGAGAAAAAGTGATGAGATGCTGTTGCGAACTTCAATTTTTCCTTCGGTATCGCGAAATGTTGCTCTGCCCAGCGCCAGTTTGTGTTTGAAGTCGCCTTTCAATTTCGAGAAATTCGCATCGAGGCTAAAGTTTTTCCCGCTTTTCAGCGAAACATTGAGTCCTGTGCTTCCGCTAAAAGCGTAATCGGAAAACTTATTTCGGCTAGGAAGGGGCAAGAGGTGGAGGGCATCGCGAAGGTCGGCTTTTTCCGAAAGGAGTTTCAAATCCCATTCGGGATTGTCGTTGATCCTAGAAAATTCGCCGTTTATTTTGTACGATTGTCCGGCAACTACGAGTTTTTCGCCACGAAATTTATAGGTGTCTGCTTTTTTGTCGACCAGAAGCTCAAGGTCTCCCGAAATGCGCTCACTAGCGTAAAAGATTTCACCATTTGAATTTATTTCATCTGCAGTCAGGTCGGTAGTGAGCGATACTTCGAATTGATCTGCGCCAAAATCACCCAGCGCTTCGGCGTGTTTAATATCCAGGGATAGATCCAAATCGCTTTTGCGAGAGAGTTCAAATTTGAAATCTGCGATTTCAAAATCGTTAATGGTGAGATTTTGGCTCTTCCCTTCGCCTTCTTTAGTTTTCCAAAATTGAAAATTATCTGTTCCGTTTTCAAAATATTTCATTCGGAAGAACCCGTTGTTCAAATCGGCTTCCGTAACGCGGTAGTCCTTCTTTAGAAAATCTAATAACCCGATTTGCAAGTAGAGATCTTCTACATACAGCAAGGTATCTGCCTGTTGTTTTCCGTCAATCACTTCCGGGATAACCACATTGCTAAATCGCAGTGAAGCGTAGGGAAATTTCTGGGTAAAGCTAAAGTTGATGTCTTCTACCGATACCTCTACTGCGAGAAATTCGTTGAGCTGCTTCACCACCACATCTCTTACCTGTGGTTCGTATGCTTTTGCGAGGTAAAAAGCACCTATGCCCCCGATAATAAGGAGTACGAAAACAGCAATGACGTATTTAAGAAGCTTCTTCAAATAGATTTAAGGGCTAACGGTAACGCAATCTAGAAACGCACGTGCCGGGCCTTTATTTCAGCATTTTCAGCGATGCCACTTCTTCGGGTCTGAGGTGGCGCCATTTGCTCCGCGGTAAATCTTTTTTGGTGAGCCCGGCAAAAGTCACCCGGTCCAGCTTCAGCACCTTGTAATTAAAGTGCTCAAATAGCCTTCGCACAATTCTATTCCGGCCGCTGTGTATTTGCACGCCAATTTGTTTTTTGTCTTTTTCGGTGCCTACGTAAGAGATCTCATCGACCTTCATTGGGCCGTCTTCCAGTTCAACCCCTGCGAGCATGGCATCGATGTGTTCTTTCTTAACCGCCTTATCTAAATGAACGTGGTAGAGTTTTTTCACTTCGTGTTTGGGGTGGGTGAGCTTCTTGGCCAAATCGCCGTCGTTTGTGAAAAGCAGCACGCCCGTGGTCGCTCTGTCGAGCCTTCCCACGGGATATATCCGCTCTTTACCGGTTCCTTTTAGAAGATTCATTACCGTTCTCCGATCTGCGGGATCGCTTTTGGTTGTGATGAAGTCCTTGGGTTTGTTGAGCAATACGTAAACCGGTTTTTCGGGGGTAATTCTGGCTCCGGCGTATTTCACCTGCGAACCGGGCGGCACTTTAAAGCCCATTTCGGTAACTATCTTCCCATCTACTTCTACCAGCCCCGCCTTAATTAAGTCGTCTGCATCTCTTCTGGAGCAAATCCCCGAGTTGGATAAGTATTTGTTTAGCCGGATGTGTCCGTCGTCGGGTTTTACAACCTGTTCGTTTCGCGACCGGGACTTGCCGTACGAACCGAATTTCCCGCGTGGTGCACTTCGCTCTCCCCTTCCCGAAGGTCTGGAATCTCTTCGGCGGTCACCATCTTTGCTGCTTCGCTCCCCATCTCTACTTCTTTCGCCGGTTCTATTTCTATCGCGTCTGCTATCACTATTTTTACTTCTCTCTGAATCGATGTCTCTGCTTCCGCGAGAAGCGCTGTCGCCAACCGGTTTTCCACGCATGGGTTTGTCGCCTCGGCTTTTGGAATCTCTACCGCCGTGTGCCCCACCTTTATCTGCGCCGCGCGAGCCGGAGTTTCGTTTGTTAGAGCGCTTGCCGTCGTCGGAGCTGCTCTTATTGCTGTTTTTATCTCTTGGGTTACTCATTTTCTATTTTTTCAAAGTAAGGGGTAGAATGCATCTGGTATATGCACTATTTCCTGTTTGCCAAAATTATTAGTTATTGCGATGATGTCAAATCGCGCTTCCTTTTGGATGTCTCTCGATGTGATGTACGCATCGGCGGCTGCGATTATATGGCGTTGTTGCTTCCTGGAAACGAATTCTTCGGGGTTTCCAAAAGAATTATTTTCTCTTGTTTTAACTTCCACAAAAACGATATAGTCCTGGTATTCAGCTATAATATCAATTTCTTTACGCCGGTGTCTCCAGTTTCTTTCGATTATTTTGAAACCCAACTTTATCAAATGCGTAGAAGCAGATGATTCGCCCGATTTCCCGATTGAATTGGTCGATGTAGACATGTTAATTTAAAAATTGTGAATCAATTTGGTTCCTTAAACTGATCGTTATGAAACTTTTTATGAAAAAAATCGCAGCAATTTTGATGGGGGTATCCTTAGGTACTGCAGCACTCGCTT
>JAIVHP010000345.1 GCA_020201045.1 Flavobacteriales bacterium | reverse complement strand
GACGAGTTCCGCAAGCAATAGTCTCCTTTTCAATGACGATTGCATCGATGCGCTGCCCATTCAATGCGGAGAAACATTAAGCGGAGAGACCTCATTGCTCTCTGAAGCCGACTACACCAACCCGGACTGTGGGCTAACTTTACCCGCGCTTTCCGGACAGTGGTTTGCAGTTGAAGGTAACGGCGACTTTGTGGAGTTGACAACCTGCGAATCGCTTTTCAATTCATCAATAGCGGTTTTTAGCGGTTTCTGTACCGATTTATCCTGCATTGCCGCAGGGAGTGCAGACCCCGAAATTTGCGCCGAAGGTTTCTTTGATAATGCATCGGTTTCATTTCAAACCCAACCGGGTATTCCTTATTTTATTCTTGTTTACGGCAGTGAAGCTGGAGATGAGGGCGTTTATTCCATTTCCGCTTCATGCGAAGAGCCCCCATCTGTGCCCGAAAATAACAACTGCGATTCGGCAATATTGCTCGAACCAAATGGAGAATTGAATTCTGCGACAAACGCAGGAGCTACTGCCAGCATTCAGGGATTTGAGAATTGTGATTCGGGCAGTGGACAAGCGGCCGAAAACGATGTGTGGTTTCGTTTCTTAGCTCCCGAAACGGGGCGAATAGCTATTGAGACTTTCGCTGGCACACTTCAAAACACCAAAATGCAAATTCTGGATGGTTGCGGGGGCGAGGTAATCGCTTGCGATGAAGACAGCGGTCCCGGCCAAATGGCCGCTGTAGAGTTATCGTGCAACAACTATATACCGGGCAGCGAGTATTTTATTCAGGTAGACGGCGGTAGCGGAAATGAAGGCGACTTTTCCATTTCCATAACCATAGAGCCTTGTATAGAGATATTCGGGTGCACCAATCCAAACGCGTGTAATTTTAACCCCGAAGCCACAGTAGATGACGAGTCGTGCCTTATACCCGAAGCCGGCTGTACCACCTGCGACGGAAATGAACTGGTTTTTGTGGACGCCGATCAAGATGGAGTGTGCGATTTGGAAGACGGTTGTCCCGACGATCCAAATAAATCAGAGCCCGGAATCTGCGGCTGCGGCGAAGTGGATATAGACGAAAATTGGAATGGAGTTTGCGATTCGGAAGAAACTCCCGAAAATGATACGCCCTGCAATGCTGCTACGCTGGTATGCGGACAGACCATAACCGGAAACAGCTTTGGAGCGTCTCAGAGCGAAACTTGCTCGAATGGCGACAGCAGGGCAGGGGTTTGGTACGAGTTTGAAGTAGATGCCTTTTCTGAAATTATCCTTGGAACCTGTTTCAAAGACACAGATTTCAACACCGAAATGAGCGTGTATTCTGGCGATTGCGATAACTTGAGTTGCTTTACCGAATCTGGCGAATCGGGATTGATTCCAAACGGCAATTCATGTGATGGCGAAATAGCTTCTGACGGAACGCAAGGAACATTTACCGCCCCTGCAGGGACATATTTCATCATGGTGCATGGCGGTAGTGAAAATGCAACAGGTAATTTTACCCTGTTGCTTTCATGCGAAGCCATATCATCTACTGATATAAATGGCGTGATATCGTGGAATACATCCTGTGGAGAACGCGAAGGTGAGCTCGAGTTCTTCGACGCGGGAACTTCAGATTTGGCGGGCGCTTATCCAATTACGGTTTCCGAAAATGGCTCTTTTGCCCTTAGCGTGGATATCTCCGGGAATTATGATCTCTATTTGAAGTTAGACGGATACCTGGCCGTGGTTGAGCAAGATGTTTCGCTTCAGGGAAACAATCTGGATATCGTGTTTGATACGCCCATTCCCGGCGATATAACCGGTTCGAATGCTGTGGGGCTGCCAGATTTCTCAGCCTTCTCTGCCGCCTATGGCTTAAATACCGGTTCCCCGGGCTTTAATCCACTCGCCGACTTCAATTGCGATGGCGCTATAAACCTGCAGGACTTTTCGGTTTTTAGCACCAATTATGGTGCAAACGGTGTGGAGCCTTGAATGACACTTAACTCTTTGGAGTGAATGATGTCAACAGTATGCCCGTATGGCTTTTAATCGGAAGGTTGCCTAAACTTATCTTTTTGCGGCGAAAGTATGGTGGTATCAAGTAAGCTTCATGAAATTGTGGGCTTTAATCCGGGTTCATTTTTATGAATACCCAAGGCTCAATCTATCCTTTCCCGAAAGAGATGCCTTGTTTTTTTGTCCCCGGTCTTACGGTAGGTATAGTACACTTCCCCTTTGTGCAGGCGAATGTTTTCGGGATATAAATGATAAAGCGAATGCGTCTTTCCGGTTGAACCGTTTTGCAGATCGATGGCTTTAAGAATGGTTTCCCCCGATTTTTTGTACACCGCCCAAAAGCTATTCTGATTGGTGTCGGTGGCAATTTTATCTGCAAATTTCACATCGCTCTTCCGGTGGTAAGAAATTTCTATCGAATCTATCCCGCTGCCATTTTCATTGTGTTTAAAAAGCCGATCGTTGTGGTGGTCGAATATGTAAACCGTGTCGCGCGAAACGAACAAGGGGGCGTACAGCTCCTGGTAGAAAGGGCTGTTTTGAAAACCCGACATATAAGCCGCGTGTACTTCCTTGTCGATTCCCGTTTTCTTTTCCATTCTCCAGGCACGGAGTTTTTCGTGGTTCTGAAGGTGCTTGTACGATGCCCGAAATAACTCCATCGTAAACGCATCGCTAATGGTTCGGATTCTAGCTTTTTGTTTGGTGAGGGTATCGTATTTAAAATAGCTAAACTCGGGGTAGTGCCAGCGGTAATCGTCGTAGTAATACGAACCGTTTAAACGGGCACTTACCGGTAACACCTTCTCTTCAAAATCCGATAGGTTCACCTCCCACAGCGATACTTTTCCTTTTTGTACCTGGACCAATTTGCAAAACTCATTTCCTAAAATAAAAGTTCTCTGACCAAAGTCTTTGTGAAATCCAGTAACGTAATCGGGTAGGGGAAGGCGTTTGAGAATATTTCCGGAAGGAGCTATAACAACGAGTGCACAGCCGGTGTAAAGCTCATCTGATTGTTGGTTGGCTTTTCTCATCATTCGCTCTTTTTCGTAGGTCAAGACGAGTAGGGTATCGCCCCGAAAGCAAAAGTCAAATACGTGCTCTTTCTCTGGAGCGAACACCGCATAAGGCTTATCGCTTACATTTACTCCGGCCAGAATATTGGTCGCAGGAATGAGATATAAAGTTTGCCGCTGTTTTGAGCCAACCGTAAATATGGTATCCCCAAAGGATAAATGGCTTACGCGAACCTTTGAGCCAACTTTTAAAGGTGCGGAAACAATTCCCTGCTTATTGGTATTCCAGATCTTTCCATCGGATGCAAGGTGGGCACCGGAAACAGGTTTGGCATCTTCGGCCGATAAAACCGTTACCTGTATCTGCGCAGTAGCCTGAGCAGCTCCCAGGCAAATAAGCACGGCCAATATTTTCCCCAGCTTTTGCATTTTCTATTGAGACTCAGCAAACGAGTAGATTCCACATGCGCCGTAAAGGAACGGTGGCTTTTAGAAATGAACGGTAGGTCTGGGGTGAATAAGGGTTAGGCTTTCATCGACTTCTTTTCGTCTATTACTCTTGTGCCCGACCACCGGTCGTGCCATCCTGTAGGCTGTGAACCCAAAAATGAAAACGCTTCAAAAGGAACGAGCCGTGCAAAAGACCTGCCTAGAATATTCTTTGGTTTCAATTCCTGCCCGTCTACCATTATAACACGTGTGCCCGTGATATATTTGCCGACGGTCTTGCCGTTTAAGGATGTTTCGAGAAGGAAATAAACACCGACAAAGAGTGCGTAAATGATAACATTAAAGAGTAGTGGATTGGAGTCTATTAAGTAATCCACACTGGCTATTGCCATAAATACGCCCAGCAAAAACGCCAGGGCGTAAAAAACGATACTGTCGATTAGGAGATTTACAAATCGCTTTGTTTTTGAAGCATCTTCGTATACTTTTTCTGTATTCGATTCAAGATCTAGAATTTCTGTTTCCACGGTTTTGTGTTATTGATTTCCCAAATAAACACTTTTTTTAGATAGAATTACCTGATTAAAACAACGTGATTGATTTTTTCAAGAATTTCATTCTCGCCAAAATCGACCTTTATTTTCACGGCATAAACGCCGGCAGGGCAGTAGTAGCCGTTGTTCATAAATGATCCGTTCCAACCGCGATCGATATCCGAAGAATGAAAAACCAGATTTCCATCTCTGTTATAAATGCGCATCGAGAAAGACTCCTGCGCTTCGCTGATTGGCTTGAAAATATCGTTTATCCCATCTTCATCTGGGGTAAATGCATTGGGAAGGTAAAAGTGGTTGATGCACTCTTGGTCCACCACATGGATTTCTTTTCGCGCTAGCCCACATTCGTTTTCCAATTCAGCAGTGTAGGTTCCGGCCGCGTCGGCCGAAATAACTGGTCCTGTGGTACCATCGCTCCATAATAAATCACCGTCGTTTGACGAAGAGACTCGAATGTGTAGCGTTTCGTCGGGGCAGCGAAACAACGAGTCGGGAAAGGTAATCCGGGGCAGCGGAAATTCTTCCACTACCACAGATGCTTCTGTATCGCAACCCGCTTCATTGGTCGCAACGGCAGTGTAACGGCCACCACTTAACACTTCCAATATTGCATTATCACTGCCGTTGTTCCACACAATCGGCGAATTGCTCACCGCCTCAATCAGCGCCGCATCGCCTTCGCAAAACTCGAATTCGCCAATGATGTCCAATTCCGGACTCTCACTCGTATCCACCGCAACGGTATCCGAAAAGGAGCAGCCGTTTAGGGTAACTTCGGCCCAATAGGTGCCCGCCTGAGATATTTGAATCACATTAGCAATGCTGCCATTGTTCCAGATTACGTTTGCTTCATCAAAACCGGTTTCGAGGTTAATTGCATTGCCATCGCAAAGGCTTAGAGTTTCGCCAAGATCGAAAATGGGGGTGGGGTTCACCACCAACTCCAACTCATAGATAGTTGTGCATTCTCCGTCGCTTAGCTCTACCGCATAAACACCCGTTTCCGAAAATTCCCTTTCGGGTTCCG
>JAIVHP010000006.1 GCA_020201045.1 Flavobacteriales bacterium | reverse complement strand
GGCCATTGCTGAGCCAATAATTACTGCTCGCTTCATGTTTTCGAAAGACAGATCTTTGGTGTGCGCCAGGTAGCCCATGAAACCACCGGCAAAAGTGTCTCCGGCACCCGTTGGATCCATTACTTCTTCCAGCGGCAAAGCCGGTGCATAAAACATGTTGTTTTTATCCATTAGCAAAGCACCGTTTTCTCCCTTTTTCACAACTACGTATTTCGGGCCCATTTCCATTATTTTTCGCGCTCCCTTCACCAGGTTGTACTCACCGCTTAACTGCCTCGTTTCTTCGTCGTTTATAGTGAGAATATCTACTTTGGAAATAACCTTTTTAAGGTCTTCCATGGCAGAATCCATCCAAAAGTTCATCGTATCTAGCGCCACCATTTTGGGGCGATTTTTAAGTTGCGATATCACTGAAAGCTGAACCTGCGGTGCCAGATTGCCGAGCATAAGAAACTCGCAATCCTGATGGGCATCGGACAATTTCGGTTCAAAGTCCGCAAGCACATTGAGTTGTGTATCCAGGGTGTCGCGGCTATTCATATCGTAGTGATACTTGCCTTCCCAGAAAAAAGACTTCTCCCCTTTTTTGATTTGAAGACCATCGAGATCGATATTGCGATTTCTGAAGAGCTGTAAAAAATCTTCTGGAAAATCGTCGCCGACCACCGAAACCAGCTTCACATTTTTAGTGAAAAGGGCCGATGCAAGGCCGATATAGGTTGCCGCTCCACCTACAATTTTTTCCGATTGCCCGAATGGGGTTGAAATCTTATCGAATGCTACCGTACCAACTACAATTAAACTCATTTTTTAGACTTTATTTTTGGGTAAAGATATTGGTTAATCCCAACTTTTGGTGTAATATTGCAGCCCGATTTTAAAAGATCACAACAACAGTTTCGGAAAACGTTCCGATTTATCATATTCATTCCTCCTTAGCTCAGTTGGTTAGAGCATCTGACTGTTAATCAGAGGGTCCTTGGTTCGAGCCCAAGAGGAGGAGCAAAAAGGGTTGCAAAAGCAACCCTTTTTTGTTTCTATACATGCCGTATTTTCTATCTCTGCATGTTTCATAATCAGATTTGCCGCCATTTACATTTGGATAAGTGCAAATTGCATACCCCGCGGATTTCAGCTTTAATAAAGCTAAGTTTTCACTTATATTTACACCAAATTGAACTTAAGCCTGCCAAATGGAATCTAAAATAATCCTAGTCCCTACTGACTTTACGCAAGTTTCGCAAACGGCTCTGAACCACAGCATAAAAATAGCGCGCAGTGCCAATGCAACTATAACTCTTCTGCATGTAGTTCCCAAAACAGATATGTTGCCAGAAGCAAAGGAAAAACTCAAAGTAGCTCGCGAAATGGCGAAATCTGAAACGGGTTTCGACGTTTCAACCACTGCCCGAGTTGGAACCATCTTTGAAGACATTGGCGAATTGGCCGATGAGCTGGACGCCAACATGGTAGTAATGGGAACGCATGGTCTTAAAGGACTGCAATTTATTACAGGTAGCAGGGCTCTTAAAATAGTTACCAGCGCATCTACACCCTTCATTATCGTTCAGGAAAAGGAAATTGGCGAAAACGGGTACGACGATATCGTTGTGCCACTTGATTTGCACAAGGAAACCAAACAAAAACTCTCGCTGGTAGCGAATATGGCTGAGTATTTTAACTCCCGGATTCACCTTATTGTACCCGGAGAGAAAGACGAATACCTGAAAAACGCACTTGACAGAAACCTGAAATACGCAGAATCTTTCTTTGACGACTTAAAGGTTCCACACACATCCAGGATAAGCGACAAAAAAAGTGATGAGTTTGATCGACAAAAAGAGCGATGATTTTGATGAGGCTATCATCGAATACGCGAATGAAATTGACGCCGACCTGATTTCTCTCATGAATTTACCGGGCATTAGTCTGGCAAACCTGATTGGTGGAAATTATGTGCAAAACATCATTACCAATGAACATCACATTCCGGTGTTGCTGCTGAATCCCAGACAAACGGGACACGTCAGCATATTTTCGTCTTACTCGGGTGCGGGATAAGTAACGGTTTTAAATTTCGCTTTCCGCCGATACGTGGCGCACTCCGATTATCAGCATATCGTCTACTTGCTCGATAATCTCGTTTTCGCTCGTTCTCCAGTCGTTCATCGCTTTAGACAGCTCTTTGTGCTGCCGCAAAGCGGGCATGCCAGATATTGCAATGAGCAGCTTCCGGAAGGGTTTGTACATGAATTTTCTGCCCTTTTCGCCACCAAACTGGTCTACATAACCGTCTGAAAAGATATATATCATATCACCTTCTTCGAGTTCTACCCGCTTTGTGGTGAAAGATTCGTGAAGGTGGTCTTTAGATCCAATGGGTATCTTGTCGGGCGCATAGGTGTTGAGCTTATTGTTTCTCACCAGATATAGCGGGTTAAAAGCTCCGGCGTAGTTTATAACACCCGCTTTTTTATCGTAAACACAAAGCGCCATATCCATACTATCTCTTCCAGATAATTCTTTATTGTCGCCGGTTCTGTTGAGTGCTTCAGCGGCAAACTTACTCAGGTCGCTGAGAATACCGGCCGGATCCAGGCTTTCATTAGAAGTAATAGCGTGGTTGAGCGCATTGTGCCCTACGAGGCTCATAAATGCCCCGGGAACACCGTGGCCAGTGCAATCTACAGCAGCATAAACCACTTTGTTGCCCACATCTTTCACAAAGTAAAAGTCTCCCGATACGATGTCTTTGGGCTTGTAGTAAATAAAGCTTTCCGGCAAGAGACGGGCTATGCGCTCGTCGGGTGGAAGGATATTCTCCTGAAGCCTTTTTGCGTAGCGAATACTGGCCGTAATGTTTTCCAGAAGTTCTTTTTGACGTACGCTTTGCTTTTCAATTTTATTCTTTTGCTCTACCACTTCCTTTGTGCGCTCCATAACCTTCTGTTCCAACTCCTGCTCGCTTCTCACACGTTCTTTCTTATACTCTTTCAATCCGTCTCTCATCACGAGCAGAGAATCTCCGAGGTCGTCTTCGTCGGATAGGGGTTCAAAATCAATTTCAAAATTTCCCTTACCCACTTCGCTGGCAAAAGCCGTTGTTCTTTTTAAGCTGTCTACCATCTGGTCTAATGCTCTGCTCATCTCGCCGATCTCATCTCCCGTATCAACCAATGCATTTTTTGGAAATTTTCCCTTTCCCAGGTCCAGTAAAACCTCTTTCAGTTTATTGATGGGAATAATAATACTCCGCACGGTAAAAAATGCAATGAGTAGTCCCCCAACGAATAGGCTCACACCGAAATTTCTCAAAAACCACTCCAGCCTGTCGAACGCCTGAATCATGGCAACGCTATCTTGTACCGTATTGGAATTTTGAATGTCAATGAGTTCGTTCAGTTTGGCGATTACCAGTCTGGATTGGTTGTAAATCAAGCCGTCTTCTTCTGCGTAATCCGTCATTTGAAATCGTGCAAACGGGTCGTCGTAGCTCTGCATATCCTTCAAAGTAGACTGCACTTCCGAATACATTCCGAGCAAAACATCGAGCTCCTTGTAAACGGCCTCCTTTTTCAATCGCTCCTGATCTGTCCACTTCATGCTCAGCGAGTCGATCTGCGCTTTGATTTCGGGGATGTCCTGGTTAATAATCTCTACTAGAGATAGCTTCTCTTTGGTATCTTCTCTAGACTGCACAAAGGCCCACATCGTGATTAATGTTCTGGAGCGCAGCACCGTACTTTTAAGCTGCTCCAGCGATGCCACGCTGGGATTGTAGCTGGTGTTTATTTTATCGTTTATACTCCTACCGGTGCGTAGCGTATCGTAGGTAAAGATAAAAATGATGAGGGTGGTGAAAACCAAAACGGCAAAACCAAGACCTATTTTTTGACCTATAGTAAATCTAACCTTCATGGTTTGCTCTGCCTTTTAGAAAAACCGCACACGATCAATCTCCAATTAAATCTTTGAGCTTTTTATCGTATTTCTCGCTCTCTTCTTCCTGGTGTAGATTAAAGAATATCCATTTCAAGCCTTTGATTGCTTCAATTTTTTCCGGATCAATCTCATAAGCCTTGTACATGTATGGAAGTGCTATTTCAATGCTCCGCATACTCTCCGCCTGAATTTGATAAATGTCCATGAGCTTCTCGGCATTGGCGAGTTTTTGAAGATTCGCGGCCCCCCTGTTGTAATGCGAAACGCTGTAAGAATAGTTGGCCGCCCAGTTTTTGGGGTCTATTTCCAGAACTAATTTCAAATAATCAAGCGATTTTTGATAGTGCTCTTCGTTTTCATCTCTATCCGATTCATAAATTTTTCGGTGCGCTGTAGAAAGGGCGAGATATACTTCAATGTCCTTATCCTTCAAGGCGGTATCGGGATATAAAAAGAGCATTATATCTTTGTATACCAAGTATTTGTCGTTTGCCCGATCTATTTCGTAGATATCTCTCTCTTCAATGATGTCTGAAGCGTCGTTGAAGAAGGATATACCCAGATAGCGCAAGGCTTTCCTGTTATTCTCTTCCAAAGTGCCCGCTTCATCCAACCGGATTGATCTTTTAAAAGATTCTACTGCCATTTCGCGGGCCTTGCTATTGCGGTCTTCATTATCAACGTGGATATATAGATCCTTGTAAATAAAGCCTCGGATATGCCAGGCTACTTTGCTCGACTTTCCATTTTTGGTAATTACCACTTCATCGATCATTTCGGATGCATCTACATACATGCCCTGGTTGTAAAGCGCATACGCATCCTGAATTTTCTGATCGTTCTGGCCAAATACCAGTAGTGGCAGCAAGGCGAGGCAAAGAGATATGATGGTTAGTTTTCTCATTGGTTTATTGAATCTTGGTTGCCAAACTTTTAAGTGTCGATCCCACAAAAAGATTTCTTTTCGTTGCACTGTTCATGTTTAATTCAAATTTTAATCTCTGCTCTTCTATTACAAAGTTCAATGCAGCCCCTTTATCCAAAGCTCCTTCCTTATCGGCAACAATCAAAGTGGGCTCATTCTTTAGAGCTTCGGCTATGTCGGGAAGAATATCGCAGTATTCCGCACCCACATACAATACATGACAACTGCTGATGTTCAACGTTTTCGAGAGTTTTCGTATCTCTATTTGTTGACTGCCTATTTGTTTGGTATTGTACTTTGTAACAAGTTCTTTATGTAGTGAACTTCCTCCCATAATGGATATAACGAAGTTTCCCGTTTTGTATTTGGGGTCATTCCAGTCTACATTTTTAGCAAAATTGTAAATGTAACTCGCCTTTATAAGGGCAGAGGTGTCTGTTTCCTTTAATTCTGGTACTTGCTGAGCAGTAGCAACAAAAGAGATCAGTAGAAAAACAACGACGGAGATGTACTTCATATTAACACCTTACAGGCTTCTTGCTAATGTATAACTTTAGGCTATTAATAATCTCGCTACGTTCTGTATTCTTATCAACTCAATCATATTAATAAGGAGCTTTAGTAATCCTTACGGAAAGCCTTCGACGAAGGTTCGGTTTTTTGTGTGCTAAATCGCTTTTTAGTCGATTGAATATTTTGACTCCTTGTAAATGCCCCTACAAGTATGTTTCATTTTATAAATACCCTTCCATTTTGATTGCTTTATTCAGGGGTTTATCAATTTTTTTTTCGCCTTAAAAACCAGTGTTTCCATCATTTTATCTGTGCTCATCTCTTTACCGAATCATATCTAAATAATGAGATTTTTCAAAATATCTGAATTGAGCGAACTTATAGCCTGGGTTTGAATACAGAACGAGCATCAAATTAAGGTTAATAAACAAATAGCTGTGATGGATTTTGCATTTTTGCATTTTACAGAAGCATAGAAATCCTATCTTAATCGACTCAATGGGAAGAAAAAATAAGCAAAAAAGAAAGGGAAACTCCGGTGGTTCCACCGTAAAGAAATCGGTATTGCGAAGTGAAATCATGCAAGTATTTCGCGAATCTCCAAACAAGCAATTTAACTACAAGCAACTCGCTGCCAGACTGGGATTAACCGATCCTGAAAGCAGAAAAACCGTTATTGAAGTTGCCCGTGAGATGGCAGATTTAGATCTACTCAAACAGCCCAGCACGGGAAAGTTTACCCTGCACCCTTCTCAAATCGCCGTTATAGAAGGGGTAATTGATTTCATAAAAAGTGGAGCTGCATACGTTACGGTAGAATCTTCAAAGGAAGACATCTTTATACCGGCATCGAAAACCGGACTGGCGCTGAACGGCGATACAGTTGAAGTCTCTATAACCGGTGGGAGAAGGGGAAAGCCGGAGGGAAAAGTGATCCGTATGGTAAATCGAAACACCACAGAATTTGTAGGTGTTTTAGAATTGTCGCAAAATCACGCTTTTCTTGTTCCCTCCAATAATAAAATTCACACCGATTTTTACATTGAGAAAAACCGATTGAATGGAGCAAAAAACGGAGAGAAAGTTATTGCTAAAATCCTGGATTGGACAGACCCAAAAAAATCTCCTTTTGCCGAAGTTGTTACGGTTTTAGGTCAACCCGGAGACAACGACGTGGAAATGCACGCTATACTGGCAGAGTTCGGGCTACCACTGAGTTTCCCCGATAATGTGGTAAAGGCGGCAAACGACATTGACGTAAATATTTCGCAGAAGGAAATTGACTCGAGAAGAGACATGCGAAGTATAACCACTTTTACCATAGATCCGGATGATGCAAAGGATTTTGACGATGCGCTGAGTTTAAGAAGTTTAGGTGAGGGTACTTACGAAGTAGGAATACACATCGCCGATGTGTCGCACTACGTAAAACCCGGTAGCATCCTCGATCAGGAAGCTGTAAAGCGCGCAACATCGGTTTATCTTGTAGACCGGGTAGTACCGATGCTTCCGGAAGTTTTATCAAACTATGTTTGCTCACTTCGTCCAAACGAAGACAAGCTTTGCATGTCGGCAGTTTTTGAAATATCTGAAAATGGCACGGTGAAAAAGGAGTGGTTTGGGAAAACCATTATCAACAGCGATAAAAGATTTACCTACGAAGATGCCCAGGCTGTAATTGAGGGAAAAAGCGAAACTTTTGCCGACGAAGTTTTGAGGCTCAACCGCTGGGCCGAGCAAATGCGAAAAGATCGCATCAAAAACGGAGCTTTGGAATTTAGCGGCACAGAAGTAAAATTCAAACTCGATGAAAATGGAAAGCCCATCGGCGTTTATCAAAAGCATATGAAGGAAGCCAATTTCCTGATAGAAGAGTTTATGCTTCTGGCTAATAAACGCGTAGCTGCCCATGTAGGAAGGCCGAAAAAAGATAAGAAACCACGGCCTTTCGTTTATAGAATTCACGATACTCCCGATCCTGAAAAGCTTAAAACGCTAAGGGATTTTGTGAGCCGTCTCGGCTATAAATTAGAGAGCATTAAACCCGAAAATGCTTCATTTGCCTTAAACAATCTCCTTCACCAGGTGAAGGGAAAAACGGAAGAAGAAATTGTAAAACAAATGTCCATACGCTCCATGTCAAAGGCGGTTTACTCCACTGACAATATTGGACACTACGGTTTGGCTTTTGATTTTTACACCCACTTTACTTCTCCCATAAGGCGATATCCCGATGTAATGGTACACAGGCTCATTCACGATTATCGACACTCAGATAAAAATCCTTCTATTGATGGATTGGAGAAAACCTGTAAGCACTCATCAAACATGGAAAAGAAGGCTACAGATGCCGAAAGAGCTTCCATCAAATACAAGCAGGTAGAGTATATGATTGATAAGATTGGAGATGTGTTCGACGGGTCTGTGAGCGGATTGACCAAATGGGGAATGTATGTAGAACTCACAGATTCGAAAGTAGAAGGGATGGTTCCATTAAATACCATTGACGACGATACGTACCGATACGACGAGAAAACGAATACCATTGTGGGTGCTCGTTATAAAGAAGTATTCGAATTTGGAGATAAGGTACGTGTGGAAGTAAAAGCTGCCGATTTAATACTCAAGCAACTTGATTTCAGACTGGTTTAAACCAGATTGATCCGCCTGTTTAGCTCATCCTTGTAAGAACCGCCTATCGGTATAACTTTCTTATCGTTCTCAAGAATGAGATTTGGTTGCTCTATGGCAGCTATTTTATTGATACCTACAATAAAAGACCGGTGCACCCTGATGAATTCTTCAGAAGGAAGCTTCTTTTCAATGTCCTTCATGGTAGAGTGAATGGTGTATCTGCTGTTTAGCGCATTTATTACCACGTAATCTTTGAGGGCTTCCACGAAGTAAATATCGGTTGTTTTTAACTTAACCAGTCGCGAATTAGATTTCACAAAAATAAAACCCTTTGAATCTTTGTTCTCAACGAGCGAGTAAAGCAAGTCTCTTTCTTTTTGAACTTCGCGCTCCTTGGCGTGCTTGTAGATAGCCATTTCAATAGATGTATGGATATCTATTTCTTTAAAAGGCTTAATGATGTATCCATAAGGCTCCGTTACTTTAGCCTTCTCGAGCGTAGCTTCATCTGCGTAAGCCGTTAAATACACCACAGGTATATTCAACTTAGCTTTGATTTGTTCAGAAGCTTGAATCCCGGTGAGTTCACCTTTCAACATAATATCCATGAGGACAATATCTGGCTTGAGTTCAAGCGCCAGTTCTATTGCCTTTTCTCCGGTAGAAGACGAACCTACGACATTATAGCCCAGTTTCTTTAAACTATGCTGAATGTCCTTAGACACAATACTCTCGTCTTCAACTACTAATACGTTGATTTTAGCCATTTTACTGAAACTTACTGTTTTTCAAAAGTAATTAAATATTTCGTTCCATTTTCAATTGTTACCGAAATGGATGCGTTTAGCTGTTCGGCAAGTGTATAAACCAACTGAAGTCCCAAAGATTCCGAATTCTCGTAATCCAGTTCTTCAGGTAAACCTACCCCATTATCGGCTATAACCAATTCAATGGTATTGTTCACTTCTTTGATCCCAATGTATATTTCGCCTTTGGTATCTCCGGGGAAAGCATACTTTAGGGAATTGGAAACAATTTCATTGGCTATTAATCCGCAAGGTATGGCCTGGTCTAATTCCAGAAAAACCTTTTCCATATCCTTCCTCAAACTAATATTTGCCGTTTGCAGACTGTATGAGTGGACCAAATTGTTTGTAAGGCTCAACATATAATCGCTAAACTCAATATGAGAGAAATCTCTTGTTTGATAAAGCGATTCGTGAATAAAACTCATTGATTTTATTCTATTCTGACTCTCCCTTAGAATATTTAGCGAATTACTATCCTTTACATATGCCGATTGCAAATTCAAAATACTGCTTATCACCTGGAGGTTATTCTTTACGCGATGGTGAACTTCCTGTAGGAGAATTTCCTTTTCCCTGATGGATTCGTGCATTTGCTCATCAATGAGTTTTCGCTCGGTAATCTCGTAGCTCACACACGATATTTCGGTTATCCTATTGTCGGTGTAAACCGGCGTATAGTGATTTTCAAGCCAAACCTTCTCTCCTTTTCGGGTGTAAATCACACCTTCAAATTGCTGGCTTTTCCCCCTGAGCACGGCTTTAAATATTTCCTTTAGGTTTTCGTAGGCTTTTTCTTTTGAAAACTCTTTTAGTACTCCCAGGAAATTAGAACCTATACTCACATCTCGCTCGAAGTACCTGTAGTATTGATCGGCGAATACTTTATTAAAGGATACCAGCCTGAATTTTCTATCCAGGGTCCAAATATACATTGCAGTGCTATCGAAAATAGCGCTTATTTTGGCCGCTTGGTTTTTTAGCTTTTGTTCAGCCTTCTTTCTGTAGGTTACAGTTTGTGAGAAACCCGCAATCTCAACTACTTTACCTTTATTATTGCGTATCGGAGTGAGCGAAACGTCTTCGATATGCTTATTGCCATCCCTGTCGAAAAGGCTTATCTCTGAACTCATTTTTTCTCCATCCAGTAATTTCTTCATCACCGAATTCCACTTATCGCTGATATCCAAACCGCACTTATCCGTAAAACTGACCACGTCCATGCCTACTTTCAGGTTAATATCAAAACGGACTTTAACCTTTTCAATCATCGCGTCATTAAAGGATACAAAAGTCGAATTTCGGTCCATTGACCAGATCATGTGCGAGGTAGAATTAAAAATAGACTGGATTTTTGCATTTTGATCCAGAATTTTCTGCTCGGCAATGTATTTATCGGTAATATCGAGTGCAATGCCTGCAACTTCTCTTATTTTGTTTTCACTTCCCGGCCCCTTTATAGGATTGAGGTAAATGTCGCGGTATACAACCTTTCCATTCTTCAGGCTGGATGTTGTCTGGAAGCTGATACTTTTTCCCGTTTCAAAGACTTCTGCATATTTTTCATTCCAAAAATCGTGATAAGTCTTTGGCGCGAAAAGATCCTTTGGTTTATCGCGGTTTAAATTAATCTCCGGATACTTTCCGTATTGACTGTAAATTGCATCTGAATAAGTCTGATTAAAAGAAGTGAGTTTCGTTTCCTCGTTTACGGTCCAAAACATAATGGAACTGCTTTGAAAAATAGCTTCCATTTTTGCAGCTTGTTCCTGAAATCGAAGTTCGGCATCTATAGCGGCGCTCACATTTCTCATCACGCAACGCACCGAGTGTGCTTTCCCATTAATTTTTCTGATATCGTCGTTTGTTTCAACGATAATTTTCCTCCCATCTTTGCTCCGCAACGTCCATATTCTCGGGGGCAATTTACTTCCTTGCTTTACTTGCTCGAAATAGTGCTGGTAGGCTTGTTTTTCTACGGTTTCAATGAAATCAACAAATGGTTTTTCAAAAACTTCTTCCCTTGAAAATCCGAGCGTTTTTATCCACGATTTATTGATGTAAACTATTTCACCATCAGAATTGAGTTCCTGGATAAGGTCGGAAGCATTTTCGAGCAACTCTTCAAACTTGATTTTCTCCGATTCGCGGTAAGCCATTTTAATGAAAACCAATACAAATCCAGCGCTTTCTTCACTATTTACAAGAGCCTGATAATATCGCTCTTCACCAAGTGTTTCCACTGAAATCTCAAAATTATCGAAGGAATCAACGCCTTTTGATTGAAGCGTATGGAGTACAGTAGCGTCGTAGTCTTTTACGGAACCAAATTCTTTTTCATACAGCGCGTTTGCATAAACCAGCTTCTTGAATTCTGGATTTACAATACACGCGGGACTTTGAATTTCGTCTATTTTCTTCGAAAGAGATGAAATCGCCTTGTTTGCTATTGGTTTAATTTTATCCAACTTTTTTTATCGGGAACAATTAAGCTGATAAAAGTAACAACTCAAAGGGAATACTCCGCTTACAATTCATCAATGTCAATATCTTCTGCTCTTTCCACTTTTCGCCCGTTTATTCTAACTTCCCTTCCATTTTTATACTTCACATCAAGAATTTTATACCCTTCCTTATCATAGGTTTTCCACGTTCCTGTGCGCACTCCACTGCTGTATTTGCCCTCTTTCTTAACCTGACCACTTTTGTAGTACCATTCGTGTTTTCCAACAGGTAAGCCCGAAACGTATTCTCCTTCAAAATTAAGCTCTCCGTCTTCGTACTCATAAATCCATTCGCCGTGTCGCTCACCGTCCAGGTAATTTCCTTTCTCAAAGTGGTCTCCTACTTTGTATGTCCATTCTCCTTCGCGCAATCCCGAAATATATTCGCCTTCAGAAATAACGTTTCCATCTTTATCGTATTCCACAGATTCACCATCTTCTTTGCCGCGTCTGAAATATTCTACCCGGCGAAGGCTCTTATCTGGATAATACCATCTCCACTCTCCCTGCGGCAAGCCTTCGCTGTATTTTCCTCGCGATTCTACGTTACCGTTCCTGAAGTAAAAGATCCAATCTCCTTCTCGGCTGCTATTTTTAAAAGTTCCTTCAGCCATTAATTCGCCTGTTGGGTAATAGAGTTTCCATTCCCCTTCCAAATCGCCTTTTTTGTCGACGATCCCCTCGCCGGTTTTCTGCCCCTTTTCGTAAGTGATTGCAGTTGAAATACTACCATCTTCATCGTAAAGCCTGTGCACTCCTTCTTTCACACCGTCCACATATCCGCCCGTTGATTTCACTTTTCCGTTTGGATAATAGGTACTTCTCAGATCCAGTATTACAGATTCTTCTGAATCTACCACCAACTCGCCGTCTCGGTATTTTTCCAGACTTATTAAATTTCCGTCCCTGTCGAATTTCTTAAAAATTCCATTCTTTTTTCCATTCATGTAATAGCCTTCCAACGCCAGTTGGCCGTTGGGATGAAAATCTATCCACGTACCCCGCTTTTTATTCCGGTCGTCAAATCGGTTTACCCGGTCTGCTTTGCGCAAGAAGCCATCTTCGTATTCTAAAAGGGTAATAATTCGTCCATCTCTTTCATATTCAAAGCCCTTCCCATTCTCCTTTCCATTTTCGTAGGGTATTGTTTTTTTCAATTCGCCAGTGGGAAAGTAGATTTTAGATGTTCCCACTTTCACGTCGTTTTCAAATTGGCTCACTTCGTACTTCACCCCGTTTTGGTACGTTATCACGCTCCCATGTTTATTGCCTTTTTTATAATTTATTTCGCTCGTTTTCAAACCGCTCTCGTTGTAAAAGTTCCAGGTGCTGTCGAGCAGGAAATTTTTCCTATTCCCATCAGACTTAAGCTCGCCATTTGGGTAGTACGTTTTCCAATATCCATTTGGATTCCCATTTTCCATATATCCCTCGCTCGATACATTTCCATTGTCGTAGTAATATACCGTATATTCTCCCTGCCCAAACACCGGTAGAGAAATTAGGAATGAGATTATCGTTATATATATATATTTCTTTTTTAAATAAGTTAATGTATATAATGTATGTCTGTTTATTGTGTGCATAATGATCTTTCTAAAAGCTTCGCTTAATGACTTATTCAAAGTTAGTAACACTTATTAAACAATAAAGGAGAGCTATACCCCTGATGCTTTGATATATTTTAACTTTTAAACAAAATAAAGGTAGTGGGTATAAGTTTAAAACTAACGAAGTAGAGAAGTATATTTTATGTTCATATTGGGGTATATATTTCCTCATAATCACCAACAAATATCTTTAGGAAGATTCAATACTTATACCCAATGGACTATCCCGGGAGATTCACCAAATTTTGTTGTTGACGAATTTGAACGCGTTATTCACATATTTGAAGGTAGGGATCCTGATAAGTCGAAATTTAATTTAATGATTTACAGTCGCTTATTTTTAACAGTATAGTCATTTGTTCAAAACTAAGGGGTGAGTAATGGATTAGCTATATTTGCTAAAAATTCAGCACAATGATAGCGATAGGAAGTGATCATGCCGGTTTCAGTATGAAGCAGGCTATTCTAACGTATTTACAAGAAAAGAAAATTGACTTTACAGATAAGGGTACATTCAGTGCAGAAAGCACAGATTATCCCGAATTTGCTCATGCCGTTTCTTCTGAAGTTGAAAACCAAAGAGCCAAGTTTGGAATCCTACTATGTGGAAGTGGAAATGGAGTAGCTATGGCCGCTAACAAGCACAGCGATATTCGATGCGCTTTGTGCTGGACTAAGGAGTTGGCAGTTTTGGCACGATCTCATAACAACGCAAATGTACTTGCTATTCCAGCAAAATTTATTTCCCTGGATGTGGCCAAAGAAATGGTAGATGGATTTTTGAGCGAAGATTTTGAAGGTGGAAGACACGAGAGGCGCGTAAATAAAATTGCCCTTATATGAGGTATCTTTTTACCTTGATTTTATGCCTGCTTCTCACTTTTATGAAAGGTCAGGAATTGGAGAGTATACGATTTGATTCCACGCTCAGCAATTATACAAATCGACTGAGCAGCGATACGCTCCACAAATTTTTATCTGTTATTTCGGCCGATAGTTTAGAGGGAAGAGAAACCGGTGAGCACGGACAAAAAATTGCTGCAAACTATATCGCAGATCAAATGCGCGACCTTGGAATTACCGGCGTTGGCGATTCACTCGATTATTTTCAGCGATTTGGATTGTGGAGCATTCCTTACGATCAGTCTTATATGGTTGTGGATGGTGATACATTGAATGCGCTGGAAGATTACTATACCTTCTCTCCTATTTTAAAGAAGGCTATTTCGGGCGATCGAATGATTTTTTTGGGATATGGAATAGAAGATAGCCTTTACAATAATTACCAAGATATCGATGCATCTGGAAAAATCGGTGTTATTATGTCTGGAGAGCCTAGCGTTGGTAAAACCTACACTTTAACCAATAGCGAGGAGCAGAGTAAATGGAGCTCTGAATTCGATCTAAAACGCGATGCCGCAATACGGAACGGATGCAAAGGTTTGATAGTTGTAAGTGAAAACTTCGAACAGCTACTACCACGCGTTTCTTACTATCTAAAGAGAAAAAAGCTAAAGCTTGAAAAACCGGATACGACATATTTTCCCGTTTCTTACGTAGGCAGTGATTTTATAGACGCTTATTTTGGGGAAAAGAATGCGAAGAAAATGGAAAAAAAGCTCCAAAAATGGGATTGGCAATCGGGTATTGAAGTTGACAAAAGTGTAGACTGGTATTTTGAAGGAGATTATTCTTATGTGCATTCCGAAAATGTGATGGGAAAAATCGAGGGGAGTTCAAAACCCAAGGAAGCTGTTGTGATTACTGCGCATTACGATCACCTGGGTAAAACAGATAAAGTAATCTACAACGGGGCAGACGATGATGGATCTGGAACATCCGCACTTTTGGAAGTAATGAGGGTATTTAAGGAAGCTGAGAATGAAGGAAATGGCCCTAAAAGAACGGTATTATTTCTGTTTGTAAGCGGAGAAGAAAAAGGTTTACTGGGGTCTTCATACTATACCGATAATCCCCTATTTCCGCTAAATGCAACGGTGGCCAATCTCAATATCGATATGATTGGAAGAACGGATGTAAATCACGAAGCAGATTCTTCAAAGTACATTTATCTTATTGGCTCTGATAAAATTAGCACCGAACTGCATTTGATTAGCGAGAAGATGAATGAGCTCTATACGGGTTTTGAAATTGATTACAAGTACAACGACGAAGATGATCCAACCCGTCTTTACTATCGGTCAGACCACTATAATTTCGCTAAAAATGGCATTCCGGTAATTTTTTATTTTCGGGGCTTACACGAAGACTACCACAAACCGGAAGACACCATAGAAAAAATCGAATTCGATACCATTCGCGAAGTGTCAAAACTTGTTTTTACCACCGCCTGGCAAGTTTTAAATAAGGAAGATCGGCTCAATACCGATGTGAATTAATCAGCTAGTCCATTCCCGTTAGAAGGAGCATCTACAAGTTGTTTTAGCAAGGCTTCGGTTTCCTGCATAAAATCATCGTAATACTTCCCTGTGCCCGGTCCGTAGAATCCGGTGTAAATTTGTTCCACGTTGCGTTGTTTGTCAATAAAGATGAGTGTAGGGAAGGACATGATGTGGTTTAGTGATGGTAGCTTTTGGGCAGCATTATTTTTACTGGCCTTGCCGCCAAAAATAAATTTTTCGGACAATCCAATATTCTTCTGCATTTTGCTCACGCTTTTACGAGCCTTTTCCAGATTTTCAGTGCGTTCAAATGCAATATTCACCAATTTCACTTCATCGTCACTATAGGGCTCTAAAAGGGTTTTTAAGGCCTTATTGGCGTCTATGCAATTCGGACACCAACTACCCATAATATCAACGATAACCACTTTTCCGTTTAAGTTGAGATCTTTCCACGAAACGGTATCGCCATCCTGATTTGGAAGAGCAAAATCAAATTCTTTATACCCTTCGTTTAAAAATGTGAGATTCTTCGGATTTCGAAGTTGAAATTCATCGTCGGCCACTCCATTCCATGTTGCGCTGTAGTGAACACCCGAGTGAAATGTGCCGTTTATCAGGCTATCTTCTTTTATTTCTGCCTGGAAAAGAAAGGCGTGGCTGCCATCAAAAGTGCTCAGGTAAATGGAATTATTCATTACGTTTCCATCCAAATATCTATAATCTCCAGTTTCGGTTAAAAAGGTGCCCGACAAGCGCCCTTCGTTATTGCGTAAAACGAGAATGGCATCCCACGGGTCGGAATCTGTTTCGTAAAATTTAACCTTGTATTGTTTTTCCACAGGTATGGAAGACCTTGAAGGGGTGAACCTGTAGTCTTTTCCAAACTCCGCAATGGTGGTTATTGGAGGCGTCTCTTTTTCGTAATTATACCATGCACCTGTCATAAGATTCGGGCTTTCTATCCGCAGTTTAAATTCCGAATCGAAATGGGAAGTGTGTAGAAAAACCGAATCACCCATAACTTTTACATCGGCTAAAGGTATTTTTTCCGAATCGTTGTGGATTGAGCCGTTTGGTTCACTGGTATTAACCCCGGTAATTTCAACTTTAAATGGAAGTTCTTTTTGTTCCAACTTTAAACTAAATCTCCATTCTCCGTCAACCAATGCGGTTTGGGAGCTTCTGGACTCTGTGCTTTCGGGATTGTTGCTGCATGCTGCTACAGCAACTAAAGTTGCTATAGTCAATATAAGTCTGATCATAAAAAAAGGGTCCGGATTTTAACCGGACCCGTAAAGTATGTAAATTATTGGAATTTACAGATCGAATTTGATTCCCTGAGCCAGGGGCAATTCGGTGCTGTAGTTAATGGTGTTGGTTTGTCTTCTCATGTAGACTTTCCATGCGTCGCTTCCTGATTCGCGTCCACCACCGGTTTCTTTTTCTCCACCGAAAGCTCCGCCGATTTCCGCACCGGATGTACCGATGTTTACATTGGCTATTCCGCAATCAGAACCCTGGTGAGACAAGAACAATTCAGATTCGCGCATATTGGTAGTCATAATGGCGCTAGATAATCCCTGAACCACTCCGTTTTGAAGTGCTATAGCTTCTTCGATGGTCTTGTACTTCATCAAATAAAGAATCGGTGCAAAAGTCTCGTGTTGTACGAGTCTTGCACTTCGTCGTAAATAGACTCGTGAATAATCACTCTTCGCGTGCTTGTGCATCGCTGACCCGCTGTGCCAACAGCTCCGAATACGATACCTGGAATGCTCACTTTCATATCTGCATTGGGAGTAACAATCATCGCGTTGTTTCCTCCGAGTTCCAAAAGGGTTTTGCCAAGTCGGGCAGCGACCGTTTGGGCGACAATTTTACCCATGCGGATAGAACCTGTTGCCGATACGAGTGAAACGTCTTTGTTTTGGGTAAGCATCTCACCTACTTTATAGTCGCCGTTTACTACGCAGCTAATACCTTCGGGCAGGTTATTTTCTCGAATTACTTCTGCCATGATGTTTTGACAGGCAATTGCAGTAAGCGGTGTTTTTTCAGATGGTTTCCAAATGCAAACATCACCACAAACCCATGCTAAAGCCGTGTTCCATGCCCATACGGCAACCGGGAAATTAAAAGCTGATATGATACCAACAACACCAAGTGGGTGATATTGCTCATACATACGGTGTTTTGGACGCTCGCTGTGCATTGTGAAACCGTGTAATTGACGCGACAACCCTACGGCGAAATCGCAGATATCGATCATTTCCTGAACTTCACCGTAGCCTTCCTGAAGGGATTTCCCCATTTCGTAGCTTACCAGTGTGCCCAGCGCATTTTTGTGCTCTCGAAGTTTGTTACCGAACTGGCGTACATATTCGCCCCGCTGTGGAGCTGGAATCATTCGCCATTCTTTAAAAGCATCGGTTGCGGCATTTAGTACCTTGTTAAAGTCGTCTTCAGTAGCTGTCCCCACGCTTGCAATTAAGTTGCCATCAACGGGCGAATTGCTTTCAATGGTTTTGCCGCTCGAAAAGGAATTAAGTCCCGTGGAACATCCATCGTTTTGGGATTTAACGCCGAGCTCGTTCAGGGTTTTTGAAATATCAGTTTGATTGGTGGTTAGTGTTTCCATAAATGAATTTTTTGCAAAGATAGAGGTTTGTGTGGAGTATTATAATGGAATACAGAGCTTTAAAACATTGATATACAATGTAATAGACTATTTTGTTAAAATTTGAATGATTTCCGACTTCGGAAGGGGTCAATACCACCCGATACCTTCAGTGGTTTTAATGGGCTCTAAATGGGTTTTTTGAAAATATAGATCTGACTGGAGTAGGGATAGTCGGAAAATCGTGCGTATAAATTTGAAAGTGCGCCGAGAATAATGCCTTTCGGTTTGAATTTGTTTTGATATCCTTCGCTTAGAATAGAAACATAGAACGAATCAAAAGGCATGGGTTTTTTGTACTGGAATTCGATTTGGTGTTTCTGGCAAAGACGAATAATATGCTTTTCCGAGAAGTGCCAAATATGGCGTGGTACGTCAAAAGCGGCCCAGTATTCCCTGTACCATTTTGCATCGAAACTCTCGTAATTAGGCACCGCGATGGCGAGTATCCCTCCCGGGGTTAAATGTGAAACGAGCTTATCAAGCACTTCATTGACATCTGGAATATGTTCGAGCACATGCCACATGGTTATGCACGAATACGATTTGTTTTTATGTCCAAAATCTGAAACCGGTGAAAGATCCATTCCCTGGTTTGCTGCGTTTTTTCTAGCATCTTCTTCGGGTTCAAAGCCGATTACATCTTTACCTTTTCCCTTTAGGTATCTCAGAAACCCACCGTTTCCTGCGCCGTAATCTGCCCATGTTCCATGTGGAACATCTAAAGGAATAGAGCGGTATTTAATGCGGAAATTGAAAGTCTGTACCTGGTGGTAAATTCGATTGAGCAACCCTTTTTTACTACCGCTATGCGATACATATGCATCGGAATTATAATACGAGGGTAGAATGGAATTGGCAGGTCGAGGGTTGGTACAAAGAAACCCGCATCCATTGCATTCAGCAATGTGAAATTCCTCGTGGGAGTAAAAATGATCGAGCACGCTAAATTTAGACTTAAACTTCGTGTTGTTGCAAATGGGGCAATGGCTCAGTTGTACTTTTTCAGCAACGGAATTTTTGGTTTGTTCCACGTGGAACGTACTATCGTCCGACATAAATCATGAGCACCGAAATATCCGATGGAGATACTCCGCTAATGCGAGATGCCTGTCCAATGGTTTTCGGTTTTATTTGAGATAATTTTTCTTTGGCTTCTGAAGAAAGGGATCGAACTTTGGAGTAATCAAAATCGCTGTGAAGATTCAATTCTTCTAACCGCGATAGCTTATCTGCCATCTCTTGTTCTTTGTCTATATACCCTTCGTATTTAATTAAAATCTCGGCAGATTCTTTTGCTTCTTCTATGAGGTCATCTCCAAAAGTTTCTTTCTTATCGGAGAACCAATCTATAAGTTCGGCCGTGGTTTGAATAATTTCATTCAAATGAAGTTGCGGTCTGCTCAAGAGAGATTTTGCCTTTACCTGTTGGCTCAGTGGTGCGGAATCTCTCGCCGATAAAAGTTCATTTGCATCTTCGGGTGTAACCCCTGTACTGGACAGAACTTTTGAAATATCCGCAACAAGAACAGATTTTTTTTCTACTCTTTTCATTCGCTCTGCCCCTGCAAGACCAATCTCAAAAGCTTTTGGAGTAAGTCTTAAATCTGCATTATCCTGCCTGAGCAAAATTCTGTATTCGGCGCGCGAAGTAAACAT
>JAIVHP010000258.1:2123-3126 GCA_020201045.1 Flavobacteriales bacterium | reverse complement strand
CGATACGAATGGCATCGGTGGCGGGATTTGGAAAGGTTTTTAGCCTGGGAAGCTTAGCATCGTCTGTAGAACTTAGCAGTCGCCCCTCGAAGGAACCCGCTTCTAAAAGAACCGCCGAATCGAGCGCTCCATCGGCAGCATCGCAAATTCCGATTTTCATGTGATAGCTTTCGCCAAAAGTTACTTCTACAAAGGCTTCCAACGTCACGGTGTAACCGTTTGCTATAAAAGGACTGTTTACATTGTCGGTATTGTCTACAAAATAAACGGTGTCGTTTTGCCAATTCGGGTTGGCATCTTCGCAATACGAACTATTTCCGGGATAGCTGGGTTCACCACCATTCAGGGTATTGATCGCAACGGGAATCTGCGAATCGGGAATGGTAGCGATGTTGATGGCATTATTGGTGTATTGACCCTGAAGGCCGGGGCCGCTAATAAAGAAACCAAAAGCATCGTTGAATTGCGAGCAGGTAAAACTCGTGTATTCGCTCGAAGTGAAGATATAATTAAACGCCAAAGCATCGGCGTCGACCAGCACATCGAATTCAATGATCGCGCAGTCGTTTACATTCTGCCCGGTTATGGCCATCATATCCGGATCGTTCGTAACGGGGTTGGTCAGGTTTTCGAATCCGGAATTGGGGATCAGGTAACTTTTAGCGTATCCGGTTGCAAGAGAAAGCCCGGCATCCATATCAAGGCCATTTTCCAGACCGTTGTCAAACAAAACAATCTGGTTATTGACTGAATCGGGAGCCTGTCCATTGACGGTAAGGTTTGAAATTTCTACCAGAACACCTGAGTCGAAAAAGTCATATACCAACTCCTCTACGGTGAGAGAGTCGTTCACTGCAAATTGTCCCTGCAATGAATTTGAAGAAAAAATAAAAGCGATTGCCAGAAGCGGCAAGCACAAAGGGTAGCATCTTTTCATGAGGTTTGGTTTAAAGGGTTGATTAAATGACGCTTGTAAAGTATGGAAGTTGACCGAAGAATAGAT
>JAIVHP010000258.1:0-2088 GCA_020201045.1 Flavobacteriales bacterium | reverse complement strand
CATGAGAGGAGAGCCTTCTTCGCTAGCGCCGGGAGTCAGCAGCATTATTGATTTGCAATTTCAATGGACTTGCGGTTGAAATTTTTGATTTTGATCATTTGATTTTCAGAAGTCTAATTCCCGAATCTAATCAACTGGCCCAATCCGCCCTTAAAAGAGCATATACGATGTCGTCAACCCACTTTCCATTTACCAAAATGCTCTCAATAAAGTGTGCTTCTTTACGAAAGCCCAAACGTTCTACAAGGCGAATGGAAGTTTTATTTTCGGGGTCTATTGATACGATTACCCGGTGCTTGTGTAATTCTGAAAACAGGTAGTCGATAATACTGCTGAGCGATTCGGTGGCATAACCGCGGTTGTGATAAGCCTTATTCAGGGTGCACCCAATTTCCGCCTGCTTGTTATCTCGATCGAAGAAGTGGATTCCCACATCGCCAATTATTTTTTGAGATTCCTTTTTCAGAATGGCGCATTGAAACCAGGTTTCCGGAACGTTTACCTGCTTAGACACTTTTTGGATAAACGCTTCTATATCTTGCAGTGTTTTAGGAACCCAACCCTGGTAGCGATTGGTTTCTGCATCACACCGGTAGGCGAATATTTCGTGCTTATCGGTAAGTGAAATCGGCCTGATAATCAATCGATGGGTTTCTAATTTCATTTACTCATTTTTTTGAACCCTAAATTTACAGCCTATTTCTAAAACTCTTGTAAACGACTTTTTAATTGGGGCCTGGATTTGTTTTCTAAATACGTTCTATCGAATTATACATTCTTGCTTTCACCAATTCACCCATTAATTGTGCATTGTGAATTTTAGAAATTATTCTCCAGACTTTTCAGCACAACCCCGCATCGTCTAAAATTTTAATCAACTCTTCGATCTCATCAATCGACATTTTCGTCACACAAACAATATTGGAGTCTTCTAATTCAATGACCAGGCTGCCGGTGTAATCATCTTCGTAACCGAGTTGCCTGATGGAATACGAATTTTGAAAACACGAGAATTTCTATTCCCAGGGTGTTCCAAAGCGCCACCCGAAGCAAGTAGAACCCCAACAATCCGAAAATGAACAATCCGATTAAAAAGCCGAAGTGAAATCCGTACCCAAAAGCCATGTAGAGAATCATGCCTACAAGCGGCATGATAAAAGACAGAAAGGCGAAAAGAAAAAGCATTCCTCGGATAAATAGTGGAGCCCTTTTTACCGTAAGTGTTAATTCACGGCCATTTAAATGGAATTGTTTCATATTTCAAACAGGCTCGCAAAGAGTACGTTAAGCGCGCAATCTTTCACTCCATTTCAAGGACGCTTTTCCGCATCTTGAAATGTGTTCCTTCGCCTTTTTTTGCGTCGGTAAAATCAATACTCACAGCTCTTTCCATATGGTGAAACGTGGATTTATTGGGGACGATCTGTTCGAAAAACGGTATCACACCGATCGATGCATTGCTTATTTTTTCTCCCAAAGCCCATTGGAAGCAGTTACTTTTACCTGTTTTGCATTGCTTCATACCCGGGTAAGTTCTTTTTGTAAACTTCAACGTCCCAGGTCATACCCCAATTGGAGATGTAATCCTGAAGCGCTCCGAGCCCCACTTCAGCTCGCCGCTGATCAACGTTATCGGGATCGGCCAGCGGAAGCACATAGTAATCGCCGGTTTCCTGATCGCGGCCTATTTGGCTGCCGTATATTTGCTTCTCGCCCTTTCGCAATGCCACGCGGTCTTCCAATAAAGCCAAACTAGATGAATTCGCATTGCCCTTTTCAACTGCTTCCCGCATCATAGGCAAATATTTTTCCTGGGTTTCGAGATCGGCATGCTGGATTACCAAAAACAACGTGGTATTGCCCCGATTGCCGATAATTTCCGGCCCCAGCCACCCACGTTCGTCAAGAATGTTTTTTACGCGGTTTAGATTAATGGAATCCTTTTCGTTGATCAACTTCCAGTGTGCTCTCATTTCATCCGAATCCCTGCCGTATTCCGCTTCAACTTCATTGATTTGCTGGCGATATTTCTGATCTTCTTCGTAAATGGTGTCCAGAATAGAGACGAGTGGCTTGTCAAAATTCGCT
>JAIVHP010000089.1 GCA_020201045.1 Flavobacteriales bacterium | reverse complement strand
TGGCTAAAATCCACACCCCATCCGTATTTTCCTTCGTTAAATATCACTTCCCATTCTTTTTTTTCCGGTACGGTCCAAAGGGTGTATTTTCCAGCGGGCAATTCCTGACCTTTAATTAAAAGATCTGTTCCTGTTTCGAAAGATGTGGGTTCGTTTGCCCCTGTTCGCCAGGTTTCGCCGTAAGGCACCAGCTCGCCAAATATTACCCGACCCTTTTTAAAAGGCCTGGAGTAAACCACTTCAATGTCGTAACCATTTCCCTTGTAATTTACCACGTCTTCGGGAGAGTGCTGTTTGGTGTTGTAAACGAGTAATTGATAACCGATTATTGCCAGAATTATGAGGGAACCCAGAATGATGCCCAGCCATTTCAAGAATTTCATAGAGTAGTAGTTTTGCGTGAATATAAGGACAAGTTTGAGAAAGGAAGGAGTACCCCCGTCTATTTCGAAGAATCGTACAAGAGCTGATTGTTTGCGAAATCGTATAGGGTAAGCCTTCGCAGATCGAAATAGGCCACCCAAAAATCGCGCAGGGAGTTCACATAAGATCTTTTTGCCTGGTCTTTTTCAGTGAGCGCGATGTTCAGATTCGTGATATCCACTTTTCCCGTAAGGTAGCGGTTTTGGGCTACGCGATAGCGTTCGTCGGCCACCTGATCTGATTTTTTTGAAATTTTCAACTGACTTCGAAGCACCTGAAATCTCCTTACCAAGGTTAGGATTTCCTGTTCGAAGTTTTGAATATCCTGATCAATCACATAGTCGTTCAGTTCTTTATTGGCGAGTGCCGTTTCTATCCGCGCCTTATTCCTTCCCCAATCGAGTATGGGAACTACCAGCGAAAGGTCAAACCGCTGCTGATTATTGGGGTTATTCGAAACATCCTGAAACTGGTCGGCCGCGTTGTTGAGTCCGAAAGAAGCTACCAAATTGGCTTCTACCCGCTGTGCCCTTGCCTGCGATACTTCGCGCTCTGCTTCCAGGCGGCGCCTTTCGAAAGCGAGGTAGTCGGCTCGGTTTAGCTTGGCAAATGTAATGGCTTCCTGAATGGGTATATCGAATTCCGGAACGGTTTCGGGAATGGTGAGCTTTAAGGTATCGTTTGTTTGCAGCCCCAGGTAGGCGCGAAGTTGCTGGCTGGCGGTTTCCAGATCGAGCTGGGCCTGAACCACATCTTGTTGCGACCGTAGCAGTTGAAGCTCCACCTGGAGAAGTTTGTCTTTTGAAGTGGTACCGATGTTGTATCGCCCTTCTTCAATCTTAAAAATGGTGTCGTTGTTTAGTTGGTTGAATTCGGCAATTTCGTAGTTGATTTGCGCATCGAGAAAATTGAAGAAAAAGCTCGCCGCTTCGCGCGATACCAACTCCATTTCTTCCACATAACTGCGAAGGCTTTCTTCGTACCTGAGCGGCTCGGTGCGCTTGTCCCACTTTAAATCGTTAAACCCAAATATGGGTTGATTGAGCTGAATATTGAAAAGCGTGGAGCTGTAGCGCGTCAGGTCCTGATTGAGATCGGAAAAGTAATTCACCCCCGAATTGATCGAAACAGAACCACCGGTGAGTCCGATGGGCTGATTTAACCCGAGGTTAAGGTTTGAACTCAGTTGTTCCCGATCCTGAAAAAGTATGGTTCCATCGTCTATCCGGTTTGAGAGAAAATCGCGGTTATATCCCGGCACATTTCCCGAAAGGGCGAGTTGTGGATTGTAATTAGACTTGTACAATTTGTATTGCCAATAGCGGTTTTTCTTACGCGTTTCGGCTTGTTTAGACGCCGGCGATTGATTCCTTGCCTTTTCTATCACATCGGTAAGCCCGAGCCGTGTTACCGATTGGGCAGCGCATTGAAATTGGCCAAAAACAAACAGGCCGATTACGAGCATAATTTTATTCATACCTTAGGGAGTTAATAGGACTTTGGCTCGCAGCGCGCTTGGCAGGGGTAATCCCAAAGATTAAACCTACGGCCGCAGCAACGCCGAAAGAAATGGCAATAGACGATATGCTTATTACCGTATTTATACCCGCGATGTTGCTCACGAGGTAGGCGAGGCTCACGCCGAGAATCACTCCGAGTATACCACCCGAAATACTGATGAGCACAGATTCAAACATAAACTGATAAATAATATCCTTCTTTTTCGCGCCGAGCGCAAGCCGAAGTCCGATTTCCTTAATTCGCTCCAAGACCGATGCGAGCATGATGTTCATAATTCCAATTCCGCCTACCAATAGCGATATGCCCGCAATGGCGCCGAGTACGTAATTGAACAATTCGTTGTTTCGCCGCTGTTGCTTTAGCAGGAGTTCGGGAATCTCTACCTGATAATCTACTACCTGAAAATGCTTTCGTTCCAGAAGCCTTGCCACTACATCTGCTACGCTACTGAGCATTTCAGTTTTATCTACCTGTAAAACCATTCGGTCTAGCTGGTGATAATTTGTTTTTCTATTGGATCCCGACGTGTTTTCGTCGTCGTCATCATCATCGTCGTCGCCGGCTCTGGAATTTGCTTTTTGAATGTCGCTGGCGGTAACCAGGTCGCGGTTTTCGTAGCGAACCAAAACCGTTTGAAGCGGGGTGTACACGTCCATGTTGTAATCGCGAATGCCCAGGCTGCTCACGCTTTGGTCCGAAATAAGACGTTGTTCCAATACGCCCACAACTTCGAGCCAACGGGGCCCTACTTTTAATTTTTTTCCAATGGCATTTTCGGTGGGGAAGAAGCGGTTTTTTATTCCCTTTCCGATGATGCATACCGGTGCTCCAACTTCGATATGGCCTTTGTTAAACATTCTACCTTCCAGCAATTCGAAGTTGAAGATTTCAAAATACACCGGCTCCACACCTACAAGTTTGGCCGATCGGCGAATGCCGTTACTAATGATATACGTGTCGAGAATAATCTCCGGGCTCACTTTCCGGATGTTGGGAATCACTTCTATCAGCGCTTCTGCATCGGCCAATCTCAGTCCCGGCGAGTACTTTTCCTTTTCGCGCCGCCCTTGTTCGCCGGTAGATTCTTCGCGTTGTTCTACAATGGGTTCCACCACGATATTGTTTACCCCAACGAGCTTCATCTGCTCGTTTAACTCTTGCTGGGTTCCATTGCCAATGGCGAGCATGGCGATAACAGCCGCCACTCCAAAGATAATTCCCAGCGCTGTGAGCAGCGAACGGGTTCTGTTCGATATAAGCGCTTCGAGTGCAATGAGAAAATTTGCCAGAACCCTTTCACTCATCTTTAAGCGGGTTTGCGCGTGCGTTTCTCTCCGGCAGCTTCGCCGGGCGATTGTTCGCTATTATCGGTTGGCGGCAGCGTTTCTTCTTCAAGCGCTTTTGTCTTTTTGCTGCGTTTGCCGTCTAATTCGGGAAGGAGTGAAATTTTTGTGTCTTCGGCCGCTTCGGCACGACTCATATATACGTCATCGCCTTCGGAAAGGCCGCCGAGAATAATGACTTCATTGCGGTTTGTAGAACCTACATTTACTTCCTGCCTTGCTGCGCCGAGCCCGACCTTTTTGTACACGTAGGTTATGGTGTCATCTTTGTTGAATAAACATTCAAGTGGAATGTACAGCTGATCGTCTTTTTTTGATGTAATAATTCGATTACTGGTGGTCATGGAAGGCCGCAGCAGATCGTCTTTTTCGTTGACTTCTACAACCACTTTAAATACTTTTGCATCGGAGTTTGGCCGTTGTTCGCCAACGTTAGCTACCTTAAATACTTTGCCAGAAAATTCCTTTTCGGGAAAGGCGTCCAGTCCAATTTCAACGTTTTGTCCCACCTGTACCTGCCGAATATCTACTTCGTTTACGTAGGTGGTAGAAATCATCGTGCTGAGATCGGGTAGGGTAGCTACCACCGGATCCCAGGCCGAAATTTGAGACCCCTGCTTTATAGATGTGCCGTCGTACTCTTTTTTGTAGATCAACATGCCATCTTCCGGAGCCGTAATGGTAAAAGATTGCATCAGCCCCTGCATGCCTTCCAGGTTTCGAACTTCCTTCTGTCTATTAAGTGCTACCTCCTGCATTTTGGCCTTGTTCTGTTCCTTTTTGATCTTGTAGTTTTCCTTTGCTTGTTCCAGTGCCCGTCGCGCTTTGTCCAAATCTATTTCAGCCTGCCTTATGGTTGCCGGCGGCTCGTATTGGCTCTGGTCTAAAACGAGTTGGCGCTCATCTACCGCATAGCTCAGGTTGATAAGCTCGTCGCGCGCCTTACGCATATCGAGTGTGGTGTCGAGCTTGGTTTGGATAAACTGCGATTCAATTTTCTCGAGCTCCAATTGCGAATCTTTTATTTTGTTTGTGAGCTCTGTGGGATCTATCGAAGCTACAAAGTCACCTTTCTTCACGAAAGTGCCTTCGTCTATGATTTCCTGGATGGTCATATTCCATATCCGGTAGTTTCGGGTACCCTGCGGCCCGAGTATTTCCACCGATTTTTTGGCTTCCAATTCACCGGTAGTCGTGATGTCAACAATAAACTCCCCCTGGCTTACGGGAACAACAATGCCCCCGGAGTCGGCTTCGGTGGCCGATGTTAGAAAATAGATCGCTGCAATTACAGCAACCGCAACCACGCCAATGTATATCAACTTTCGGTTCATAAGCCAGGAATTATCGGGCAAGACGGTGAAACTATTTCTTTACAGACTTATTTCGAGATAGTCGCTCGTTAAGGTATGTTAAGGGTACTTGAGAAAAGAAAACGGAAGTACAGCTATTAAATTTCACTTCTCACTGCCGTCGTCCTTCTTTTCCGAAGATTTGCTGCGTTTTGCGCGGAAATAAAACAAGAGCATTGCTGCGATTAGCAATACAATCAGAACAATATATTCCGGGTTTTCCTGAAGGTTTACAGGGTCGGTTTCCGAACCGGGGTCTACATGGGTGGGCATTTGAGCTAAGCTAAAAAGGGGCAAAAAAACAATTAATAATGATGTGAATAGGGGAGAGCGGAGTGGTTTCTGGAAGCTTTGCATAATGCGAAGTAAGGAATTTTCGGGTAGAATGGCTTTCAATCGGGTTGGAAATTTAGGGTTTCTTTTTTGTCTGAATGACTTCTGTAAACACAAAAATGTGGCTGGTTCATAAATTATGT
>JAIVHP010000257.1 GCA_020201045.1 Flavobacteriales bacterium | reverse complement strand
TCCCTGAACATACTCCCCCATTTTGCGGGCATTTAAATCATACAGCTCAAATCGAACGGTACTCATCGGCGCAATTTCACTCATTTCAACCACAATTTGCTCATTGGTGCCTGCGGTATTAATAAGCTTGAAATCCATCTCTGCATTGTCTGGATTGCCTGCCATCAGGGTCTGATGGTTTTCGCTCGGGCCGTATTTATTTCCATTTCCTGCCCACAGACCACTGCCCGTCGCTTCGCCGATGGTAATGTTGCAAATGGTGGAGTAATCGCCTATCAAACCTCCCTGAGTAGCATACACATCTATATCGTAGCTATCGCCAACAATGAGATCGGTAACCCATTCCAGTCGGATAAAGCGATTGCCGCCAACTCGGGTGTAAAACAAGTCGTCTTGTGTTTGCGACGTATTTCGAAATCTCCAGGTGTACGACTGGGCCTTACACACTTCATAAGCCTGAACCTGAAAATTTATTGGAATTGTACTCCCGCAGGTATAAATATCATCGCGCAAGCCGGTATTGGGAACAAAATTATTGGTATTCAAAAAACGCAGCGAACCTACCGGACTTTCTACCCCATTGAATTCAGCGAAAGCAGACACAATGAAAGTAGAACCCAAACTGAGATCTGGAACTTTAGAAAGACGCAAAAGCCTTTGATTTTCGTCTCCGTAGACGCTCACCGTTTCAGACAAATCGTTAAACTCCCAACGGTACCGGTCTGCACCAGCTACAGCATCAGCGCCAATAACGTCGCAAAACGAAAAGAATCCGCTTTGGTATTGTGATTCAAGCTGAGTAGACTGCACATCGGCCTGCATCGCGATGGTGCAGGAAGGGCCATAACTTCCGGCAACTGGACCGGGAAAATAACCAAGCCTTACACTCACGTCGTAGCTTCTGCCGTATTCCAAATCGTCAAACCACCACAATCTAAAGTTGGGATTTGCGCCGTTTGGCGAAATTACTTCGTAAGTATTAAAAGGGGCTTCCAACTCTTCGAATCGCCACTGATAGTATGCAACAGCACTTACATTACCCTCTTGTGTAGATCGAATGATATCTCCGGAAACGAAATTTGTAAGTCCGCAGTATTCATCGCGTAACTGGATAGCTGGAATGTACGCTACGGCCGTTGTAAACGATTCATCTGTAGGAACAGATGCTGCGGCGTGATAAACCCGGTAGTAATACGTGTTCCC
>JAIVHP010000344.1 GCA_020201045.1 Flavobacteriales bacterium | reverse complement strand
ATTTCAGTTTTTCCAATAAGCGGTGCCGCCGTCGAAAATAGAGAAAAATGGGAAGATGGGGAGTGAAACTTTTTGAACAGTATTTCGCAGGGATGGGGTGAAGCTCAGATAAGGAGGTTGTTTTAGTTTAGGGTTTAGCTGTTTTAATTCTGGATAGGATTTAACAATTCGTTAATAAACCACTATTTCTTCAGTATTTCTGGGTTTGGGGATGTTTTCCGCGCATATTATTTCCATATGTGCAAGTCGAATATCGCATATTTCTCCCATGTTTTGTTAACTTCAACTTAAATTAATTTCTAACCATAATCGCTATGTCCAAAAAAACGACCCTAATGTCAGTTTTCCTGACGAACCTTTTCTTTTTATCTCTTCTTGTAACACCGTGTATCGCACAAGTTGATTATGAAATGCCCGTAGTTCTGGGTTCAACAGATTCTACAATCTCGCGACCGCCTACATTAGAAGAAATTCACGATAACTTTGAGAACTTAATGCAAAGTACGGATACGAGCCTGAATCACAGTAAAAAAGTGGCTCAAAGGTGGATGAACTATGTCTTACCTTATTTAAATTATGTACCAGAAGTTGGATTAACGAGAGCTCCATTTAACGAAGCCTTAAATGCCATTTATACGAGTCCGCTTCAATGCGGAGATCCAGATTTATCGCAATGGAAATCCGACGGCCCAAAAGGTGTAGAAGCCTGGCAATTAGGTGCGAGACCACAACAGTCTGGTGGTTGGGTAGATGCGGTTTACGCAAATGCAAACGACCTTGATGAAATGTTAGTAGGTACCCGTACTTCCGGAATAATGAGAACTACAAATGGAGGCGATAGTTGGTATTCCGCTACGGATGGCCTGAGTTTTCCGGTATTGGGAAATAAGCAGTTTTTAGTTGATCCGGCAGACCCTGAGCGAATTCTAGCATTAACCGGAACACAACACATAGAAGGTTCTTTAATCTACAGTAATGATGCTGGAGAATCTTGGAGCCAAAACCAGCAACAGTTACCCGAATTTCAATGGATGTGTTACCATCCAACCTTAAATAATTTGATTTTTGCAGTCGCTAAACAAGAGGTATGGGTTTCCTATGATAACGGAGTTAATTTTTCATTGCTTGGTGCACCCGCGGATCTCCTAGATGATACGACACACAAAATCTTTCGCCAGATTTTTGTATTGGACGATCATTTATACTGTGTGAGTGCTTTCAACTACAGCCCTGGAGCTCAAATTTATAAATGTGACTTCTCTAACGTAGATATCAACGCAGGTACGATGACCACAGAATGGACTTCAGACGTGGAAAATGATTTTATGGAGCCAGGAAAAGTATGCATTGGTGCTAAATTTTCGAATATCGCATTGGATAGATTTTATTTAATAGTTCGGCAAGCAGACGACGTAGAAGCCAGTTTTGGCAATAATCGACTCTACAAGTACGATATGACGACAAATACATATAATTATAATAGTGCGCTTTCTGGGTCATCAACATTTCCTTTTCCTATTAGCAACGTTGTTATCGATTTTGACAATTTAAAATGCGAGATAATTGCCTCCGAGAATGATCCAAACATTTTATATAATGGACAGATCCGAGAAATTAGGCGCTGGGATGATATTACAGGCCTTGCTACTAAAATAGAAGGTGCCGCTGGGGACTTAAACGGTCACCATGATGATTACAGAAGTTCGCAAATTCTAAGCGTAAATGGAGAGGATAGGTTGCTTTTCGGGAACGATGGCGGGGTGGCCATTGTTCCAAATGGATTGGAGACAAATCCAAATCCATTGATGTATTCTTTAAATGGAAACCTTTCTATAAATCTTATTCATGGTTTCAATGTTCATGAAGAAACGGGCAGAACGCTCTATGCCTTCCAGGATCATAAAATGATCTACAGGGATAATGAAGATGATTACTCTCAAAGGTTTTTACACGAAGGTTCCTTTGCTATGATTCAACAAAATTTTGTAAACGGTATCGTTGGTTCTACCATTACCACTATTCAAGATGCTCAATTTTCATCGAATGATATCGTTGACGGAACCTTTACCACTGCATACATGTACGCGTACCAAACTCATTACCGACACTTTCCAGCTCGTTTTGCAGCTGGATTGGAAGGCGGAGAAGTGGCGATGAATCGTGGTGTGGGCATATCTGATGAAGTGCCAATTCCAATTTTTCAGGATCAGGGAGAAGATAGTGATGATGATTACGAAGTGGGAGATGTTGCAATATGTCAAAGAAATCCAAATTTTATTTATGCTGCCAGAAATCCTGGTGGAGGCCATGACCCTTCGCAAGAGACTTTGGTCAAATCAACGGATGATGGATATAATTGGACTTCTTTATCTGCTTCTATGGTGGAATACGACGCTTTCTCTGCCTTACCTTTGCAAAATATTACCGCATGGAAAGGAATAAGAGCACTTGCAGTTGATCATTTTGATGAAAATTTAGTTTATTGTGGAATCGGTAGAACTTACACTGATAATGGGAGTATTCAAGACGAAAAGTTTAGAGTGCTTAAATCAACTACTGGAGGCGAACCAAACCCAAACAACCCTTTCGGTGCTGCCTGGGTAGATTATTCAGAAGGTTTACCTGCTTTGCCAGTAGAACGTTTATTAACTGTTGAATCGGATAATCAATTAATATTTTGTGCAACAAGTGTAGGTATATACTATCGAACAGACGCTATGAGCCAGTGGGAATGCTTTTCTCAAGATCTACCAAAAGGGCAAATTACAGGTATGCAATACGATTACTGCAATAATGTTCTTTATGCGTCAGTATACGGTAGAGGTCTATGGCGAACAGATGTAGGCATTCCTGTAGTTAACTCCTATTCAGAAATTATTGATAGTAATGAAACCTGGGACGAAGAAAAAACCATCCATACCGATGTAAGGGTAGAGACTGGCAACACCCTGACTATTACGGCAACAATAAGAATGGCAACTGATGCAACTTTTACGATAGAACCAGGTGCAGAATTGGTCTTAAATGGTGGAACATTAACTAATGCCTGCGGCGAAACATGGCAAGGAATAGAAGTCTGGGGAAACGCCAATGCCTCACAAACTCCAAGCAACCAGGGAGTACTCAAAGTCATAAATGGTGCTCTTATTGAAAATGCCAGAAATGCTGTTACGCTTTGGAAACCCGACGACTGGTCTAAAACCGGCGGCATCGTTCAGGCATCTAATTCTACATTTTTAAATAACAGGCGGTCTGTAGAGTTTATGTCTTATCAAAACGAACAAGTGAATGGTGTTATAGCTTCAAACCGAAGCTATTTCAGAAACTGCACTTTTGAAACGAATGACGATTGCATTATACCTGAAGAACAAAATGAATTCATGATTACCATGTGGCAAGTAAGCGGCGTGGGTATTTGGGGTTGTGAATTTAATTTTGATAGAACGGTATCTACCGCAGGGTACTTAAGGGGAGCTATTGGCACAAGCGATGCCAATTTCACAGTAGATAATTACTGTGACGGTATTCAACAAATTGGCCAGCCATGCCCTGTGGCGAACACCACACAAAGCACCTTTACCGGTTTTAACAAAGCTATCCATGCCCGAGGTGCCGAACAAAATGTAGGCCCAACCATTAAAAATGCCGTATTTGATAAAAATATGATAGGCATTGAATTTGACGCTGTAATAGCCCCTTCAGCTACTTTTAATGATTTTACCGTGGGGAATAATGATTTCCCTCCAGTTAATAATCAGTCTCCACTTTTTCATTTAGGTATTCACTCCAATAACTGCGACGAATATATTCTGGAAGAAAATTCCGTGGAGGGTGATGATGTAAATGGTTTTACTACCCATGGTATTTATGTTTATGACGATATGTACTCGGCCAATAGCAACCAGATTTATAAAAATTCATACGAGGATGTCTCATCTGCAACTATTGCGAGTGGACTACATGCCGATCCAAGTGATTTATACAGCTACACAGGTCTCAAGTTTATTTGCAATTCAAATGAAGACAACAACCAGGATTTCGAAGTTCGTGGTTGGGGTGCTTTTGGGGATCTTTTTTCAGAGATAAATAACTTTCAGGATGATGGTCCAGCAACTTCGGCAGGAAATTCATTTTCGGTTGGAAATAGCGGAGACGGAGTATACACCCACCTGGATTTTTACAGCAATGTTACTTATGAATACAATTTTGACCCCGGTTCTACAGATCCGGATGAAGATGAAATTTATATTCCATCCCCAGCGACCATAGAGCTCATGGAAGCCAATAATTTATCGAGCTGCGAAACAAATTTCCCTGAAGGTGATGGTCAAATAGATGTTGGTTTTCAGCTTGGTAAATTCTCAAATAATAAAGATGAGTTTAATAATCTATATTATACATACTTACAATTGCTGGATGAAGGAAATACCGATGGCATGATTATGGAAATTGACCTAACCTGGCCGGAAGATGCATGGGACTTGCATGCGGAACTCTTATCTCGCTCGCCCTATAACTCTGAAGCGGTGCTGATTGCTGCTGCTGATAAAAATGTGCTCACGCATGGAATGTTGCTGGAAGTGCTGCTAGCCAATCCGGATGCGTTGCGGAGTGGAACCGTTATAAGCCACGTAGAAAACAACATAGCCAACCCCTTGCCACAGTACATGATAGATATACTCTACATGGCCGCCAGCACTCCGCAAACCGTAAGAACGGAGATGGAGAGAAATTTAAGCTCGCTACACCAGGAAATGGTGAGCAGCCACAAACTACTTGTAAACCACCATTTAAACGATACCGTTAATGCCTTACATCCCGACACGTTAATTAATTGGTTTAGCCAGATAAGGAATCTTTCGGGTAGGTACCAACAAATCTTTGCCTATACAGGAGTCAATCAATACGCCAATGCCTTTGCTGTAATAGATAGCATAGAAACCAATTACAAGCTGAGCAATGAGCAACATCAAGAATTGACGAATGCCGAAGATTTCGTTACATACTTAGAAAACCTACATACGGATGGCCGAAATGTAGCCCAAATAACTCCATCTGAACTACCAGAGCTGGAGCGAATAGCCAACCAAGTACCGGGCGGAATTGCCGCAGAGCGCGCTGAAAA